>CATXZX010000010.1 GCA_958404085.1 uncultured Prevotellaceae bacterium
TGAAGCGCACCACATGACGCGCAAAACAGCCGCACGCATCGTAACGGGCGGATGCCTGTTATTAGGAATCCTCTGCTCGCTCTCGATGGGCGCATCGGACCGTCTCGAAATCTACGGCATAAAACTCTTCGACCTCTTCGACTACGTTACGGCCAAACTGATGCTTCCGCTCGGCGGCATGCTGATTGCATTTTTCGCCGGATGGGTGCTGGACCGCCGTATCCTGTGGGACGAACTGACCAACGGCGGTACGCTCCGTTTTCCGGTATTCCGTATTTTTGTTTTCCTACTCAAATACGTCGCACCGGTAGGTATCGGACTCGTATTCCTGAACGAGCTGGGTATCCTGAACTTCCTGTAAAATAAAATCCGGGGGACATGAAGCGGAATCCTCTCTACCTGTCGCGGGGCGAACGGCTTGCCCTGTGCATGCTGACAGCCGTAGCCGCACTTTTCGGCTGGTGGATGACAGGGACGGAGAAACGTCCGGAACCGGTCGCTCTGTCTCCCGCCGCGCAACACCAAGTAGACTCTTTTCTGAAAACCGTTGTTCCGGACTCATTCCGTACCCGTCCCGCCACACACCGGCTCTTCCCCTTCGACCCGAACCGGGCCGATAGCCAGACCCTGCTACGGCTGGGTTTGCGCACGCCCCAGATCCGTAACCTCCTGAAGTATCGCCGACGCGGCGGAACATTCCGTTCGGCCGACGACCTGGCCCGCCTGTATGGACTCACACCGGGGGAGTTCGAACGGCTGCGTCCCTATGTGCGCATCGGGAACGTAGCGACCGAAACCGCAAAGACACGCCGCGACACCTTAGTCCGACATACGGATAAACTGCCGGCCGGAAGCACCATCGACCTCGGACGGGCCGACAGTGCCACGCTGTGCCGCATACCCGGCATAGGCCCCTATCGGGCAAAATCCATCCTACGCTACGCCGAACGCCTCGGCGGATTCGTCAGCACGGCCCAGTTGAACGAGATAGAAGGTCTGCCGGCAGACATCGGTCGATGGTTTTTCCTGAAAGACACCTGCATACGGAAACTTCCGCTCAACGAAGCCGGTTTCCGCGAACTGCTCCGCCACCCCTATCTCTCTTACGAGCAAGTGAAAACGCTCCTCCGCCACCGCGACAAGTACGGGCCGCTGCACGACCTGCGCCAACTGTCGCTCTATCCCGAATTTACGAACGAACACCTGCAACGCCTGAAGCCCTACGTGGCTTTTTGAACATTCCCCCCACCGCAGCTTTGCGGAAATATCTCCGTGCTGTTTTCAAAAAACAGGCCTCTTTTTGAAAATAGCACGGAGACCGTAATCCGACGGACACCATTTCGGTACACGCACGTTGTCTTTTATTATCCAAAACGGCTTTTCACAAACAAAAGTCGCTGTTTCATTCGCATTTCCGCCAAATATGACCTATATTCGTCGGTGAAAGTGTATGAAACAACCCCAAACAAAACACAACTATGCCTAACAAACGAATCCACCTCTGCACCTTGTTGCTGACCATCTCCGGCCTATGGAGTACCAGCGCAAGCGCCGACCGTATCACGCTGCGCACGACAAAAGCCATCGGTGAGACGATTACGATCACACTCAACGCGAACGTACAGTCCACCATCAAATGGGGAGACGAGAGTACCCAGGAGGTGTTCTTCGACGGCACGCCGGTCGACTTGTGCCTCGTGACGGACACGCTTACACTCATGACTACCGCCCCCATCACGACGCTGGACGTGGCCGATTGCGGATTGCAGACGCTCAACCTGACCCGCGCAACGGCTATCGAGGCCCTATCGTGTGCCGACAACGAATTGCAGACCCTCTCCGTCACCAGCCTTCGCAAACTCCGCAGTCTGGACTGCTCGGGCAACCGGCTCACGTCTCTGGCCCTCTACAACTGTTCGGAACTGAACAGCCTGAACTGTGCAGGAAACCGGCTGGAGAGCCTCTCGCTCAGCGGAAACGCCAAACTACAGACGCTCATCTGCAGCGAAAACAAGCTCCAGAAAATAGATCTCAACAAACAGACCGGCCTCCGTTTCCTGTGGATTCAGGACAACGAACTGACACAATTGGACATCAGCCGGAACCCGGAACTGAGAACCCTGCTGGCCTCCGGCAACGAACTAAACAGACTGACCGTGGACAAGGCTGAGAACATGCAAGAACTGTGGATAGACCGGAACGACTTCGACTCGCTGAACATCAAGCCGATGACGAACATCGTACGCCTAAGCGCCGACCGTAACCGCCTGCGCCAGATTACGTACTACCACTATTACAAACGGAATCTCAAGTATTGTTACCTGCAGGAAAACGCCCTGGCATACAACTCTTTCCCCGCAGTCTACGACAAATCGGCCGGCGAAGTGAAAATACACAGCGCCCTTGTACCGCAAGCCCCCATCGAACTACCCGACCACATTTTTATGGGCGAGAACCTCGACATATCGGCCCTCGTCAAGAACTGCGCCGGCAACACAAGCATCAACCCCGTCTTTGTCTGGAAAAAGAGCGGAACGGACGAAACCCTGACCGAGAACACCGACTACAAGCGGACCGGCAAAGGGAAATACACTTTCCTCACCGCTCCGGGGTTCGTATACGCAGTCATCACGGCCCCTGAATTTCCGGGCATCGAACTGACCACGGGCATTGTCAACGTAGCCGACCCCACGGGCATACGGCCTACGGCCACGGACAACGACCTGCAACTGAACGCCAGCGCCGGCACGCTGACCGTACGCACCACCCGCACCATGCAACTGACCATCTGCACCGTGGGCGGTAGCGTAATAGCCGGAGGCACTTATCCGGGCGGCACACACCAGTGGAACCTGCAACCGGGCATCTACGTCGTAAACGGAAAGAAAATAACCATACCTTCACATAATCTATGAAACCAAACAAACAGAGACTCATGAATTCATACGCAAAGCATTTCAGCCTCCTGCTGCTTGCCGCCACCGGCACGGCCTTTGCCGCGGCACAAAGCGACAAAAACCTGCAACTACCACCCGATGACACAAAAGCCCCGGCCGTCATCCTGCCGGCTGATACCGTAACGGTCAGCTACCTCGACACGCTGGTCAACATACCCGTAGCCTCCAACTGCGACTACACGCTCCGTGCCAGTTTTCCGCAAGGGACTGAGCCCTGGTTCACCTACAAGAAACAAAAAGCACAGCGCGTCCGCCTGGTCAGCTCGTTCAGCTACGAAAACACGGAACGCTACGCACAGCTCCACTTCGACATGCCCGACGGCAGCAGCCGCAACCTGACGGTAAGGCAAGCCCCCAACCAGTCGGCCAATACCCTGACAGGCGACGAACAACTGGGCATTTCGTCGGCCACGGCCAGCAAGGCACAACCGGGGTACGGCATCGAGAAAAGTTACGACGGAAGCACATCCACCACCTACGAATCGCCCTGGAGCAGCAACCAGTTGCCCGTTACCCTTACCTATACGCTGAAGGGATACCAGCACGTAGACTACCTGGTCTACGTTCCCCGTGTCGACGGCAACATCAACGGAAACTTCGGCCGCGTAACGGTGGAATACACGACGCGCAATGCCCCCCAGACTTTCACGAAACTGGGAGACTTCGACTTCAAGGAAAGTGCCACCGCGTCGCAGGTAAGGTTCGGCGAAAACGGTATTGACGATGTACAGAAAGTCCGCATCACCGTAAACAGCGGCGGCAACGGCTATGCAACCGTATCCGAAATGCGGTTCTTTGCCCACAACCGGGCCGAACAGGCCGCCTTTGCCGACTACTTCGAAGACGCCTTGTGTACGAAGCTCAAGAGCGGCATCGACCAGAACAGTCTGAAAAAGATAGCGCATCCTTTTGTCAAATCGCTCGTTAGCACCCTGCTCCGCGGCAATTACCCGACCAAATACCGCGTAGGTGAGTTCGAACCGTACCGCAGCATCAGTTCGCTGGCCGGCGAACTGAAGACAAGCGGTTACAACCCTTACGAAAATCCGACCGGCATCTACTTCAAAGCCGGCCAAAAAGTAGCCGTATTCGTCGAAGGCCTGGGTGATGACGGCGCATCGCTCGTCATCAAAAATTTCGGACAGGCCTATGAGGGCGAGCCGCAGTCGGAAAGCGCTTATCCGCTGTCGAACGGCGTCAACATCATCACGCCCGCCAACCGCGGCAACGGTTACATCTCTTATTATACGGACAACGCCACAGCACCGAACATCCGCATCCACTTTGCCATGGCCGACGTAAACGGTTACTTCGACCTGGAACGCGGCGATACGAACGAGGACTGGAAAGCCCTGCTGGCCAACGCCTGCTCCGACATCATCGACATGCGCGCCAAACGCATCCAGGTGGCTTATCCCACGGCACGCTTCAGACAGTATTGCCCGAACAACGGCGTAGAACTGGCACTCATAAGCGACAGCGTCATCTACCGTGAACGCGAAATCCTGGGCCTGGTCCACTACAACAAAGAACCCAAAAACCGACAGTTCGCCCGCGTCGTATGGGGCGGATTCATGTTTGCCGACGGAACAGGGGCCGCCGCCCACGACAACTCGATTGAAGGATGGATGAATCCCGACCGCAATGCGTTCGGCTATTGGGGCATCGCACACGAACTGGGCCACGTCAACCAGGTACGTCCGGGACTGAAATGGGTTGGTTGCGGAGAAACGACCAACAACATCTACGCCGCATGGGTTCAGTTCAGCATGGGTGGCGGATGGAACAGGTTAGAGGACGAAAACTCCGGAGTCGACGACTACGGCGGCGATGCTTTCGGATGGACGAAAGGCGGACGCTTCAATGTCAACCTGGAACTGGGCGTGCGCCAAGGCATAGCCTGGCAGTTGCAGGACGGTCCGGACTATCACGGCGGCGCATTCGAAGACCGTACGGTACGTAACGAAGACTACAACGGCCACACGCTACCGACAGACACGACGGTCAAATTCCGCAACTTCGACCATTTCGTCAAACTGGTTCCGTTCTGGCAACTGCAACTGTACTGCCACCAAGCCGGTTACAGTCCCAACATTTACGCCAAAGTCATCGAAGCCATCCGCAACACGGATTACACAGGCATGAGCAACGGACAGATACAACTACACTTCATCCGCCTTGTATGCGACTCATCCCGCACAAACTTCCTGCCGTTCTTCGAAAAATCGGGCATGCTGCGTCCTATCAACGCCTTCATTGCCGACTATTCATCGGAGTGGCTGAAAATCAGTCCGAAGATGATACAGGATCTCAAAGATTACGTCAAATCCAAAGGATATCCGACCCCCGAAGCCGAGGTAAACTACATCAGTTCGCACAACTGGAAGACCTATGCCGACAAACTGCCGCTCGAAGGGACCCTCAACCAAGGTTGTAGCGTCGTGTCGCGCGGAAACGTATCGCGCATACAGGTTTCGCACGAGGCATGGCGAAACGTGGCGGCATTCGAGACCTACGATGCCGACGGGAACCTTCTACGCATCTCCATGCAAGGACTCGGCGGACCGCAGAACGGAAACACATACACACAGGTCTTATGGCCGCAGACCAGCAAAGAGAAGGCGGCCTACATCATGGCCGTAGGATGGAACGGAACACGCATGAAATGTTACGAACCTTAAAGGGCCTGATTTAAGACACTCACCCATTTATCAGCGGAAAGCTATCTTTGTAGAAGTTTTCCGCTGATTTTTTTCTTGACTGCCTGTTTTGACTATTTATAACATCAAAAATACACCTAAACTACATTCTTTACCAATAATAAAGGCGCACAATTCTTTTTTTCAATTTTATTAATTACCTTTGCATGGGGAATATTTTTATATATACGGTAATGAATGAATAACAACTAAACTCTATAAACCAACGATGAGACACTATTACCTTTTATTGCTATCCGCTATTTTGGCGATAGGAAGTTGCTCGGACGATGTAGATACATCGAATCTATATTCGTTCAAAGGAGAAACCATCACCTCCTACCTCAGTCAGCAAGAAGATTGTTCTTCGTTCTACTACTTGCTTACGCGTGTTAAACTGAGTAGCAAATCGAATGCCAGCGTATCGCAGTTGCTCTCGGCTCGAGGCAACTACACGGTGTTTGTCCCGACCAACGAAGCCGTCCAGGCTTATGTGGACTCTACCCACCTGACAACGAATTTCGATATTCACCAGATATCCGACTCCGCCGCAGCATCCATCGTATGCAATGCCATCATCGATAACGAAATGAACAAGGCATACGAAACCACGGACTTCCAGTCGGGAGCGCTCGAACGCACGAACCTGCAAGACCGCTACATCACCATCGACTACCGCAACAACCCCGTTACGGGAAAAGCCGAAACCCTTGTCAACAGCAAGTCTATCATCTTCAAATCGGACATCGAAACGACCAACGGCTTCGTACACTACGTAGACCACGTGGTCGAGGTATCGCTTGCTACGCTGCCGGCCCTTATAGCCCAGACACCCAACCTGCAAATTTTCTCCAAACTGCTCGAAACGACCGGGTGGGCCGACTCCATGCTTGCCTACCGCGACGAGAATTACGAAAACGAAACCCGCCGCGACCTGCCTCCCTCGCTGACAGGACTCGCAGTACGCGCCCCGGAACACCGCTACACAGGCTATACAGCCTTTGTGGAAACAGACAGCCTGTTTACCAACAAATGGAACATTCCGGAACCGATTACCCAAAACGGCATTCTGCAGAACTGGGAAGAGATTCTACCGGCCATCATAGCCAAATGCAAGGAAGCCTATCCCAACGCCACGAGTACAGACCTGAAGAGCCGCGAAAACGCTGTCAACCAGTTTATATCGTACCACCTGCTTCCCGAACGTATCACATACGACAGACTGGTTATCCACTATGCGGAAATGGGTTACAATTTTAAGAATTCCAACGCATACTCCATCAATTGTTTCGAATACTACGAGACCATGAGTACCAACCTGCGCCGCCTTATCAAACTGACGGAAGGTGCTACGACACGGGGTAAGCGGATCAACCGCCACAGCTATTATGACAAAACCGACTTCACAGAGTTGAATGTTACACGCCCCGGTATCCTTATCCAAGAAAACAACAAGGAATACACAAACAGTGCGCTCAACGGCTTCTACTATCCCATCGACGACATTCTTATCTACGATAACGATGTTCCCAACGTGGTACTTAACGAACGTATCCGCTTCGACATCAGTAGTCTGCTGCCCGAACTCATGACCAACGGTTACCGCCGCGTTTCGCAGAACTACGAGCTCTACATCCCGCACAGCTACTTCAGCACACTGAAAATGAGTGAGGAATGCGAATACCGTTACCTGCCTTACTACAATGCGACGGTACCCAACTATCAGGGTGACGAACACAACATCAAAGGTCAATACGACTTTACGCTCAAACTGCCTCCCGTTCCATTCGAAGGTACATACGAAATTCGTTGGGGTGCCCCTTCGAACTCATCCTTCGGTATGGCCCAGCTCTATTTGGGTACCGACCCGAACAATCTTACGGCCATCGGACTGCCGCTCGACCTGCGTGTTCCTCCCAGTGATCCGGGCATCGGCTGGGAAGAAGATACGGAAGACGAGCTTCATAACATAGCCAACGACAAGGCCATGCGCAACCACGGTTACATGAAACCGCCGCAGCACGACGGTGTAACGGTATCGGGAGGCGGACCGGTGACGGAATCCATGAGACGTACAACCCGCTACAAAGTGCAACAGCGTCTGCGCAAGATTATCTACACCGGAACACTCAAACCGACCGACGTACTCTACATCCGCGTGAAATCGGTACTTGAAAATACTGCTACGAACTTCCTGTTGGACATTGTAGAATATGCACCGAAGCACATCTACAACGGAAGCGAACCGGAAGACATCTGGTAATAACGAAATTCGGTATCAGCGAAGGGACAATTCTCTTCGCTGATATCTTTATATACGACGTAACCCACATAAAAAATACTATGACGATGACTACACTGAAAAAAATCCTACTCACAAGTTTCCTGGCTACCCCGTTCGCGGCATCGGCCCAAACAAGTACAGCGCTGAACTTGCCTCGCCTCTTTTCCGACGGAATGGTCTTGCAACAGCAGAGCAAAGCCGCTGTATGGGGATGGGGCGCAGCTTCAAGTACCGTATGTATTGTAGGAAGTTGGAATCCGAAAGATACGGTGCGTACCACCGTAAACGACATAGGACACTGGAAAAGCGAAATCCGGACAACAGCACACGGAGGACCATATCAACTCCGTATCTTCACAACCGGAAACGAACGAGGTGGCATCACGCTGAACGACGTTTGGCTGGGCGAAGTCTGGATTTGTTCGGGCCAATCGAACATGGAATGGAGTCCGGCCAATGGACTTGAGAACCAGAAAACAGAAATTGAAGCCGCCCAATATCCGGAAATCCGTTATTTCAGTCTGACAAAACGGGGCAGCGACAATCCGCAGGAGGACTGCATCGGCAAATGGGAAACCTGTACACCGGCCAACATGGCTCGAAGAAGCGCCGTTGCCTACTACTTCGGAAAAAACATTCACGAGACGCTCAACGTACCTGTCGGATTAATTGTCTCGGCATGGGGCGGAACACCGGCCGAAGTATGGATTCCTAAAGACAGTATCGAGAATGATCCCGTCCTGAAAGACGTTAAACACAAACCGGAACCATGGTGGCCCGTAGCAAACGGCAAACTCTACAACGGAATGATACATCCGTTGCTCCCGTACCAGATAGCAGGGGCCATCTGGTACCAAGGTGAATCGAACCGGGACTATCCTAAAACGTATGCGCGCACCATGGAAATGCTTGTCAATAGCTGGCGAAAAGGGTTTGGCAAAGACTTTCCGTTCTATATGGTCCAGATAGCACCCTTCAACTACAACGATCCGACAAACGGTCCGGCCCTCATCCGCGAAGCCCAAGAAATAAACAGGCAGACCATCCCCAATTCGGGACTCGTCATAACGAACGATATAGGCGACCCACGAAATATCCACCCCATCAAGAAAAAAGAAGTGGGCAAGCGCCTGGCCGACCTTGCACTCGCAAAAACATATAAGGTACTGGACAAAGAAGTCGACAGCCCGTTCCTGGAATCGGCAACCGTACAGAAACAAAAAGTCATACTCACATTCAGCCATGCCGAAAACGGTCTGTTCTGTCCCGAGAAAACTGTCAAAGGAATACGCATTGCCGGCGAAGACCGAAACTTTAAGGAGGCTAAGGTAAACATCGACGGCAATAAGCTCATCGTCAGTGCAAAAGAAATTAAAAATCCGCGTTATGTTTCGTATTGTTTCGACGATGCCACCATCGGGAATCTCTTTAATCGGGAAGGCCTTCCCATGGCTCCGTTCCAGGCCGAATGTTCCACGGAAACACTGAAAAAATAAAATTCTGTTCTCAACAAAGAACGAAACCAGACAGAAGATTTTCGCATAAACCGATGACAAACTCATAGGAATATGTACCTTTAAATAGAGTGAGCGCCGAAATTAATATGGAAAAAATTGGCATTTCTATATTTTTTATGTACTTTTGCCACTGAATAAAGCAACAAAGCCATGACTTACCAAACTTCCATCCTACGACTATTGGGTCTGGAACTACTAATTCTGAATTAGTGGGAGTGAGGTTACGTAGATAAATTCTACTTTGAATGAATAATAAAAGCCTTTCTCACTTCCCATGTGAGAAGGGCTTTTTTATCAATGAAAAATAAACGTATTAAATATAAAAACAATGAGTGACAGATTATTCATTTTCGACACGACCCTCCGCGACGGAGAACAAGTCCCAGGATGCCAATTGAACACAATCGAAAAGATACAAGTGGCCAAACAACTGGAACTATTGGGTGTCGATGTCATCGAAGCCGGTTTTCCCATATCGAGCCCAGGGGATTTCAATTCCGTCATTGAAATTTCGAAGGCCGTCACATGGCCTACCATTTGCGCCCTGACGCGTGCTGTTGAAAAAGACATTGACTGCGCAGCCGAGGCTCTGAAATTCGCCAAACACAAACGCATCCATACAGGTATCGGCACCAGCGACAGCCACATCAAATATAAATTCAATTCCACACGCGACGAAATCATTGAACGGGCCGTGGCTGCCGTAAAATACGCCAAGCGCTACGTTGAAGATGTAGAATTCTACGCCGAAGATGCCGGACGTACAGACAACGAATACCTGGCACGCGTCGTTGAAGCCGTTATCAAGGCCGGCGCTACGGTTGTAAACATACCCGATACGACAGGTTATTGCCTACCCGAAGAATACGGGAAAAAAATCAAATACCTTATGGAGCATGTAGACGGCGTCCACAATGCCATTCTCTCCACACATTGCCACAACGATTTAGGCATGGCCACGGCCAATACCATGAGCGGTGTATTGAACGGAGCCCGTCAGGTAGAAGTAACGATCAACGGCATCGGAGAACGTGCCGGAAATACATCGCTCGAGGAAATCGCGATGATTACAAAGTGCCATCACGATATTCAGATCGAGACAAACATCAACACACAAAAGATTTACCCCACAAGCCGCATGGTATCGAGCCTGATGAACATGCCTGTGCAGCCGAACAAAGCCATTGTCGGACGAAACGCCTTCGCCCACTCCTCCGGTATTCACCAGGACGGTGTGCTGAAGAACGTGCAGACGTATGAAATCATGAACCCGAAAGATGTCGGCATCGATGACAACGCAATCGTCCTGACGGCAAGAAGCGGACGCGCCGCACTGAAACACCGATTATCGGTAAATGGTATTGATATAGACGGCGAAAAACTGGATAAAGTATACCAGGATTTTCTGAAACTGGCCGATAAGAAAAAAGATGTGAGCGATGACGACATCCTGCTGCTGGCCGGAGCCGACCGCGCGCAGAACCATCATATCAAATTGGACTACCTGCAAGTAACCAGCGGTTCGGGAGTTCGTCCTGTCGCAAGTCTGGGCCTGGACATCGCGGGCGAGAAATTTGAAGCCGCAGCCAGCGGAAACGGACCGGTAGATGCTGCAATCCGCGCGCTCAAACAGATTATCAAACGCGAGATGACCCTAAAAGAATTTACCATCCAAGCTATCAGCAAAGGCTCCGACGACGTAGGAAAAGTCCACATGCAGGTTGAATATAACGGAAACGTATATTACGGTTTCGGTGCCAATACCGATATTATCAGTGCCAGTGTAGAAGCATACATTGACTGTATTAACAAATTCCGCTCGTGAAAGAAAAATTCCCTTGGTGGTTATGGATATTAGCAGCCATTGCGGCATGGCCTGTATTACTGGCCCCGATTTTTCTCTTCGGCAATCCTTTCGGCTTCGATAGAGACGTATCTTTGCCATGGACCATCGTATGTATCGTCCTGACAAACCTGCCTTGGCTCGTCCCCGTCATTACAATGACTAAGAGCTTCGACCTTTATCGCCGAGGATGGCCGCTTTGGGCCGCCTTAATGGGATTCTGCACAGCAATCATGACTACTCTTGTCGGTTTCTATCTGTTCCGATAGACCGGCAGCCTTCACAATCAATTAAAAACAAAGATTTTCACAATGGCAAACACCTTATTCGATAAAATATGGGACAAACACGTCGTTCAGATTGTAGAAGACGGTCCCACCCAGCTTTACATCGACCGCCTCTATTGTCACGAGGTGACCAGTCCGCAAGCCTTTGAAGGATTGCGGAAACGCGGTCTCAAATGTTTCCGTCCCGATCACATTTATTGTATGCCTGATCACAATACGCCTACCCACGATCAGGACAAACCCATTGAAGATCCTGTTTCCAAGAAGCAAGTCGATACTTTATCTCAAAACGCTTCGGAATTCGGTCTGACACATTTCGGAATGATGCACCCCAAAAACGGAATCATCCATGTTGTCGGTCCTGAACTGGGACTTTCATTGCCCGGCATGACCATTGTCTGCGGCGATTCGCACACATCCACACACGGTGCCATGGGCGCTGTCGCATTCGGAATAGGTACCTCCGAAGTAGAAATGGTATTAGCCTCACAATGTATCCTGCAAGCTAAACCCAAGAGCATGCGCATCACCGTAAAAGGTACGCTCGGAAAAGGTGTTACGGCCAAAGACGTCGCACTCTACATCATGAGCCGCATAACGACCAGCGGTGCAACGGGCTATTTCATCGAATACGCCGGCGAAGCTATCCGTTCCCTGTCTATGGAAGGGCGTCTGACTCTTTGCAATCTCAGTATCGAAATGGGCGCACGCGGCGGTTTCATCGC
>CATXZX010000011.1 GCA_958404085.1 uncultured Prevotellaceae bacterium
GACTGGTGGGAAGCATCGACGACGTAACGGAAACGCCCGACATCGTAGAGCGGAACGACGGCAACAGCTGGTTGGTCAACGGACAATGCCCGTTCTACGATTTCTTGTCCTACTTCGACTGCGAAGATGACTACACCAGCGACTTCAATACGGTAGGCGGACTGATTCTGGACTGCTTGGAACACATTCCCCACGAGGGAGAACAATTGAACTGGAAGAATTTTTCGTTCGAAGTAATCGACATGGACGGAAACCGCATCGACAAAATTCTGGTCAAGCGCACCGACGAAGATTCTCCGAACGAATAAAGACGACCCTATACAACAAAAGCCCCCAATAACCCTGAATAAATCGGTTATTGGGGGCTTTCGCTATTCATGACCGGCTACACGGACTGGCCGCCCTCCTCATCCATATACCACGAAGCATACATCGGATAATGAGAAGCGATGGTACGGTTCAACTCTTCGGCCTGCTCGGGAGCAACTTTCTTGAGGAATTTGGCCGGAACGCCTCCCCAAAGTTCCCCTTCGCCGATAACGGTATTTTTCAGAACCAAAGCCCCAGCCGCAACAATGGCCCCTTTCCCCACCACACAATCGTCGAGCAATGTAGCTCCCATGCCTATCAATGCACAGTCGCACACCTTGGCACCGTGCAGCGTCACGTTATGGCCAATCGTCACATCATCGCCGATTACGATATCGGCCTTCTGATACAACGTATGCAGGCACGAGCCGTCTTGTATGTTCACGCGGTTACCGATACGGATAGAATTGACATCGCCGCGTATGACGGTATTGAACCACACACTGCATTCATCCCCCATCACCACATCGCCGATAACCGTCGCATTATCGGCCAAAAAACATTTCCGGCCGAAACGGGGCGTAAAGCCCCTCACCGATTTGATTAAAGCCATCTTTTTTCTGATTGAACGATTTATTACTTTTCTATTACTTATATCACACGAATCTTCAGGGACGCGTACGGCATTCCGTAGCTTCTATCAGCCATTGACGGTCCGCATCGTCCTGCAACAGGGGGAGCAACCGGTTACGTACCTCGGCATGATAATCATTCAGCCACGCTATTTCCTCATCCGTCAGGCGTTCCCAAAGTATCGGTTCAGTATCGATGGGACAAAGTGTGAGCGGCTCGAAACGCAAAAAACGCCCGAACTCGTTCTCACAGAAAGGAACAATCAACAATGTATTTTCGATACGCACCCCGTACCGGCCCGGCAGATAAAGTCCCGGTTCATCCGTCACCGTCATGCCTGCCCGGAGCGGTGCGGGCATGTAGTTCATACGAATCTGGTGCGGTCCTTCGTGTACATTCAGGTAGGAACCCACGCCATGGCCTGTCCCGTGACCGTAATTCAAGCCCTCGCGCCACATGGCATACCGGGCACACACATCCAACTGCGTGCCACTGCTTCCCTCGGGAAAGCAACAACGGCTCAGCGCGATGTGTCCCTTCAGCACCAGCGTATAATGCAGTTTCTGCTCGTCGCTCACCGGTCCGAGGGCGATGGTACGGGTTATATCCGTCGTACCGTCCCGATATTGTGCGCCGGAGTCGAGCAGCAACAACCCCTCGGCACGTAACGGCGCATCCGTTTCGGGTGTCGCTTCATAGTGGACAATCGCCCCGTGAGCCTCATAACCGGCAATCGTATCGAAACTGATGTCGCGGTAAAGTGGTTGTTCGGCACGCAGGGCCGTCAACTTCCGGTTGATGGAACACTCCGTCTGTCCGCCGGCCGCCACCGCCGGTTTCAGCCAACGCAGAAAACGTACCAAGGCCACCCCGTCGCGTTCCATCGCCCGCCGGAAGCCCGCTATCTCGGCCTCGTTCTTTACTGCCTTCAGCGGAGCCACCGGCGAAAGAGCCGTCAACCGTCTGTCGGCGGACACCGCCTCCGTCAAGCGGTAATTGGTAGCCGGCGTAAGCCATACCCGCTTCGCGGAAGTGCCACGCAGTAAATCTTCGATACTCTCATAGGGCTGCAAACGAACGCCCTCGTTTTTCAGATTAAGTCGGACCTCGTCGGAAAACTTAGGCCCCTCGGAACAAAGAACGGCCTCGTCGTCCGTCAGGCAGGTAGCCGACGAACACCGGATTGCAATGCACATCGCGTCCCCTCAGGTTTGTAATCCATGCGACCTCGTCGAGGGCCGACACAAGCAGAACATCGGCACCGCGTTCGCGCATGATGCCCCGCAAACGGTCTAACTTTTGCCGGCAACTGCCTCCGGCATACGCCATGGGCTGAATCTCGACCGGAGCATCGGGCAAAGCCGGACGTCCGGTCCAGATGTCCACCATCGGGTCACCGGCATCTCGCACCGAGATGCCCGCCGCGCTCAGTTCGTCCGATAGTCCGTAAACGACAGATGCCCCATTTACAAGACCATCTACCCCCACCACATCTCCCGCACGGAGTACCGAGCGCAACCATTCGGCCGGCGAGGGCGTACCCTCCGTATTTTCTTTCATCAGACAGAACGGCGTTCCGTCCAAAGCCTCCCCGGCTGCCAGAAAGTAGCGCGAATCGGTCCAAAGCGCAGCCTGTGTCAGTGTAACGACAGCCGTTCCGGCCGAACCCTCAAAACCCGAGATCCACGAACGTGCCATCCAATGGGCGGGAACATACTCGCCGGCATGCGGATCGGTACTCGGAATCAGAAATGCCTGTATCCCTTTTTCTCTCATCCAGGCGCGCAGTGCCTCCACGCGCCGTACTATTACTTCTTTCATACAACGATAGTTAATCTAATTAGAGACAAAGATACAATTTTTCCCGTTATCTGTAGCTTTAGGTATTATTAACAGGAAAATAAGCAGAAGGGTACAAAGGCAACATAAGGGGATTTTGTATCTTTGCAGAAGAGAAGCTACGCCCCGGCAATAAGAGCAAGTTCTGTTGCATTCGGCCAGCATTATCTTAGCACACATTGGAACTCAACACTAATCATTCATAAAATAAATTCGTATGGAATTTTTAACTAATGAGAAATTGACAATTGTCGGCGCCGGCGGTATGATCGGCTCCAACATGGCTCAGTGCGCTGCCATGATGCGCTTAACCCCCAACGTATGCCTGTACGACGTTTACGGACCGGGCCTGGAAGGTGTAGCCGAGGAAATGGCACACTGCGGATTCGAGGGCATGAACATCACCTATACTACGGACATGAAAGAAGCCCTTACCGGTGCTAAATACATCATTTCTTCGGGTGGCGCAGCCCGCAAGGCCGGCATGACGCGCGAAGACCTACTGAAAGGCAACGCCGGTGTTGCCGAACAACTGGGCAAAGACATCAAAGCATACTGCCCCGATTGCAAACACGTGGTCATCATCTTCAACCCGGCCGACATCACCGGTCTCATCACACTGCTCTATTCCGGACTGAAACCCTCGCAGGTTACCACCCTTGCCGCACTGGACAGCACCCGTCTGCGCAGCGCGTTGGCCAAACATTTCGGTGTGGCAGAAAGCGACGTCGAACACGCATGCACCTACGGCGGCCACGGCGAACAAATGGCCGTATTCGCATCGACTGCCAAGGTTGCCGGCACTCCGCTGACCGACCTCATCGGTACCGACAAGCTGTCTGCTGAAAAATGGGGTGAAATCAAACAGGCCGTAACCAAGGGCGGTGCAAAGATCATCGAACTGCGCGGACGTTCCTCGTTCCAGAGCCCGGCTTACGTTTCGGTAGAAATGATTGCAGCCGCCATGGGTGGCAAGCCCTTTACCTGGCCTGCCGGTACCTACGTCAGCACAGAAGGTTTCGACCACATCATGATGGCTATGGAAACGGTTATCACGGCTGACGGATGCACCTACAAAGACGTTCAGGGCACAGCCGAGGAAATGGCCGACCTGAAGAAGAGCTACGAACACCTTTGCACCATGCGCGACGAGGTTATCGGTCTCGGCGTCATGCCTCCCATTGCAGAGTGGGGTAACATCAATCCGAATCTGAAATAAGTTTTCTTTCGGAAAACAACAACCTGAAAAAGAAATGCGCGACGGACCGGTGTCTGTCGCGCATTTCTTTTCGTTTCTTCAAGGGGCTTTTTCTACCGCTAACGCCCGGTGTTTGCCGGGCGTTAGCAGGTAATGAATCAAAAGTGTACGGTCGCCGTTTTTTCTACTCCACCACATACCACGTATATCCGTTGGCCGGTATCGTGACACACAGTTTAACGGAACGGCTTCCGTCCAGTTTGTACGAACGGGCCTTCCCCTCCTGCTCGCGTATGCGGGCTTTTTTGTCAAGTCCCGTGTAATACAGCGGCAGTACGATCTCGCGTACGATGGGTTGCGCCGTCGGATTAAAGAACAAGGCCAGGGCGCGTTCCTTACCCGCAGGGTCCACATGCATGATGCCGTCCCAGTCGGCCACGTCGGGCCGGCGCAAGTGAATGATGTCGCTGTTCAGGATGCGGCGGTAACGCTTGTACCAGTTTATCACATCCACAACGGCCTGGCGGGTGGCCGGCGTATCGTACAGGCGCGGACCGCGGTAACAGGCCTGCACACCGGCTCCGTAATTCTGGACCATCAGCGTTTTATACTCGTACAGATGTTCGCTAAGCGGTTCGAGCGTAGCGGCAGCCCCGCCCCCGTGATACTGAACCAGCGGCACAAAACTCCACAACGCAGACTGCGGACGCTCCCACGTACAATCGTAATTGAGCTGGCGAGTGTGGATGAGCTGACGGTCGCGGGGCAACGACCAGTTTGTCTCGCGGTAACCGATACCCACTTTGGTCGAACCATTCAGGAAATAGAAGTCCGGCACATTCAGGTAGATGCCGTTCTCACACATCCAATGATACAGGTCAGCGATGCGGTGGAACTGGTTCCACTGCGAGTCGTTCAAACCACGGTGATGGGCGTGGACCGTCGAGGCGCAGACATCGCCGGGATACGAACCGTCATGTTCGAAACACCGCATGCCGGTTTTCTCAAAGAAGGTCTTGATTTTCCTGAAATAAGCCTCCCCCCATTCACTGCTCAGGCACGGAGAGCTACCGAAACGCATGCCGCCGCGCTTGCCGGTGAGCGGATTGATGACATCCACCTCGTCGCTGATCCAGCGGCTGGCCAAAAGCGAATAACATCCCATCTCCACGCCACGGCTGCGGGCATAATCCACCAGTTCCTTGAACTTGGCGATATTGACGGCCGAAGTATCCTCGGCATTCAGCCCCGAACCGAAACTGAGAATAATCATTTCGTAACCGGTCGTGTCGCACTGGTTGATGGCGCGCTTCACTATCTCGGGATTCGTGGAGGTCAGGTGCATAAAGATGGGATTCTGCGTCGTCCAGGGCGACAACGTACGATACATCCGGCGCGTGAAAAGTCCCTTCCGCTCGCGGTCGTCGCTGTCGAAGGGCATTTCGTACACCCGGAAGGAACTGAATTTTCCTCCGGCGGCAATGCGCTGGTCCGGTCCTACCGGCGGCATCACGTCCAATACGCACGGCGTCTGAAGCAGGTAGTTGCGCTGCGACGTATAGGCAGGGTCTGTCACCCACCGCTCCGTGATGTCCGTCTCGCGCTCCGTAAAGGCACCCGCACAGGCGTAGTCGCTCTCCACGTGGATATTGGGCAGACGGAAACGGGTGGCATCGCCGTCGCTCGGCGACTCGGCCTCTACCATGGCCAGATGCTCCACGCGGAACGAATCGACGGTCAGGGGCAACGCCGAACGGTTCTCTATTTCAAAATACTTGCTGATGACGGGCACCTGGTCGTATACCCCGACGTGGAGCTTCAGCACCACGTCCCGATAAAGTCCCTCGCCGCGCAGTGTGAAGACCACTTTCTGCCCCGTAGGCATCTTTTCATTCAATGCCCAACGCGTCGGTTTCCACTGTATCAGCGGTGTCTGTTCCGTCACCTCGAAGTCTTCGAGCAAAAACGAGCCGGGCAGTGTCGTCAACTGGTCCAGCCAGCTTTCGAGCAGATAGGCACGTTCGGGCTGGCCGGCCAGTCCGCCTATGGACAAGCGCTGTCCGTCTATCCATACATCGCCCTCGCTGCTGACGGCACGCAACATGCTCTCGCCCGTCATGCGGTTGGTATACCCCGTCGTGGCCAGGTTGGGAAACAGGCGGAACGTACGCGCCACCATGCCGTTGGCCACGACCAGACTCTTGCCGTCGGCCGAGGCATAGATGCCGGCCTTCGACTTTTCGGGCGTCAGGAGCCAGTCGTACGGCGTACGCTCCGACACCAGCGAACCGTACACCGGCAGTTTGTCCAGCTTACCCTTCAGCGCCGCAACCGTCGAGGCACTCATCTCGGGCCCCTGGCCGGCCGTTTCGGGTGCCACCGACTCCGGCGCACGCCCTTCGTACGTAATCACGGGCTCTATCCACAAGGCATTGTCGCCGCTCGGGCCGTCGGCCGTGGGTTCGGCCAACATTTCCAGCAAACCGGCTCCTGCCAGGTCTACGTCTATTGCCACGGGAGCCCCCGCCCTCACTACCGGGCTGCGGAAGATTTCCTTTCCGTCAGCCTTCAGTACAAAGCATACCGACCCTTTGTCCACGCCGCCGTTACGGTTGCTCACACCGAGGAACTGTTTCGTGTCGCCCGTCGTACGGAAGTAGAGTTTCGTTCCGTCCACCAACGGCTGAACGGCCAGCGACGGGTCCGAAAAATCGGTCCGGGTTTCGGCCAACGCCACACGGGCCTTGAAACGGAGCGCCTTCTTGTGGAGCGCCACCTTCAGCGACGACGGCGCATGTACGCCTATGACGTCAGTATAAGACTGTCCGGCCACAACAGCCTGCTCGCCCGTTGCCGAACTGCCCACGCAGGCGGCGCCATACTCGGTACGCCAATGTTTCTTGTTCAGGTCACTGAGCCGTATTGTCTGCTGTGCCAGGACACTCCCTGCGCACGAACAGGCAAACAGCCATGTAAGAATATGTTTCATGTCAGAATCTGTTTTATATAAAAGGTTACCATTAAGTACAATCACCTACAAAAGTACACCTTTTTAGGTAGAAACAAGACCCGACACAGCGTAAAAGTCAAAAAGACTTGACCAATTTCGTATCATCGCTTCAAGGATTTTCATTTCCACTAAAGCAGAAAAAATTATTCCCCCATCCGGATACATTCCGAACGGAGGAATAACTGATTATGTACGTGCGTCAACGCAAGAGGAGGCTTTCCATCCCCTTATTTGCCGATCCATTTTTCCAAATCGCGCTGCAATCCCTCCGTATAAAAATGATAATCGCCATCCAGCATATTGCCCTTGCGGTCGAAGATGACATAGTGGGGGATTCCGTTGAAGCGGAAAAGCTCGCGCAGGTAATTATAGCGGTCTTGGGGCAGGCGATGGCTTGCATAACCCAGCATGTGTTTCTCCACGTATTCGTTGTAGTCCTTCTCGCTGGGCGAGTCGTCATCGGATGTAATGTACACAAACGTAAAGTCCGGATTGTTTACCAGCTCCTTACGCAACGGGGTACTTTTTTCTATGCCCCAACGGCAAGGACCGCAGAACAAGCCCCAAAAATCGACCATCACGTATTTACCCTGGTGGGGACGAAGAATTTCACGCATAATCTGCGTCCCCACGGCATCCTTCGGCAACGGTCGGGCTTGGTTTTTCTCGCGTGCCAGCTGGGCATCCGCACGCTCAACGATAGCAGCACGCAGGATGGGAGTGGGCACAAGTTCGAAGATCCGCTTCAGCGCATAGCTTCTTACCTCCGGTTCCTTAAATTCGTTCATCTGTCTGAAACTATGTGCGCGACAGAGTTGTGTAAACAGCGTATTGTCCACGCCGTAACGCACCTTCAGGATGCTGTCCAACTGGTTTATCATCCTGATATCCCAGTCCACCGCTTCTTTTGTTCCTTCCTTAACCATGTCATCGTAACGATGGCGCAAGTTCGCCGTACCCTTCGGAAACAACTGACGTATCCAGTTGTCCGTGGTATAGGCATACGAAAACGCATTCATTACGTCCGGCATCTTTTCCAATGCGGCCAATAGAAGAGCCTTCTCGCCTTCTATCGTATCGCCGCCCTCACGGATGGCGCGGACCGCCTCCGGGATGTCGAACGCATAATGGCGCGAGCCGGCCACCGGATAACGGAATACAGAGTTTTCGAAGATATTGACGAAATGGGTAAAACCGGAAAGGGAAAAAACACGCGGGTCGTCGAGCGGCATTTCCTTCAGAAAATCATAATAAGCAACCGGAATATGGGCTTCATGCCACAGGTAATTGCGGCTTTTCGGATTGTTTCTTATATAATCGAACAAGCCCGTACCCACGGATATGCGGATGTCCATACGCATCAGGTCGGCAGCAAGGGGTACAAGCGGTACGGCGCGTTCCAACGAATCGATACGCGCCAATTCCTTATGCATCTTCGAAAGCAGCCAATCGCGGAATTCCAACGGTTTCAGGTTCTTAGTGCCATAACTGACATCGGCAAATCTACCGATGACGGGTATCGGATAATCGTTCAACTGACGCGCCACCTCGGCATCGGGCCCCGTGTAAGTCACTAAGCCGGCCGTTTCCCAACCGGATACCTTCTCTGCATTTACCGTAACAGAGAGTTTATGGCCTGGTTCCACATAGAACGGTATGTACTTGCGTCCGCCGAAAATAATATGGGATTGCAGGGGATACTGTAACGGCAGCGTGACATGGAAACGGCCGTCCTCCTCGATGGCTACGACACGCGGAATATCCTCGTCGGTCGCCACATTCTCCAGATAAATCAGGCCGGTACGACCATAGCGCTCGGGCGTATATCCTTCGAGCTTTCCCTCGACAAGTGTCGGTACTGGTTTTTTCTTGAAGAAGGAACTGGCTCCCACACACGGTACACCGAGTATGCCGGCAAGCAACAAAAGGACAGAAACAAGACGGAGTTTTCTCATACAAGTAAGTTATTAAATTCAACTAATAGGCGCAAATATACCTTTTTAAAACAAACTGAAAATAATTTATAACGAAAAATTCGAAGAAATCCCCTGTTTTTAGGATGTAAATCCATGTAAAAAGAAAAAAAATGATGCAAACGGGGCAGAACCTCCCTCCGGACATTCGGCAAAACGGCCGGCTGCCCCGTCACAGCCTTACCAACAACAGCCTGGGCCCGGCAAAAAACACAGCCGGGCCAGATGTTTTAAAACAAGAGGCCCGAATTTCAAAAAAACGGGCCCGGAATACGTACCTCCGAGGAGCATGGCCCGCGCCCGGCCCGCATACGACGCTCCGCCTGCCCCGCACACCAAACAACACGGCCCGCGGAAATACGGCAAACTATCCGGACGGCCGATAAAATGACGGTTCCTAAGAAACCGTTTCACCGAAAAAGCAGTAACTTCGCACTACCGTCCGAAAAACCGCGGACAGGCATCACCGGAAAACCGGCCTGCCGCCGTCCCGGTGAACAACCATTTATCGTTATTCCGTTATGAAGAGAATCATACTTATCCTTCCGCTATTGCTATCGGGCAGCCTGCAAGGGAGCATCCCGCCCCCATCCGCCGGACAAGCACACGAACGCCCCCTGCAGACCATGGCCTACGGGCGTACCGGCACGGCCGAGCCGGCCGACTCCCTCGACCAGTCCCTGACCGGTATCATCAGGCCGTGCGACCTCGACCTCCTGACCGGCGACCGGGAACAGGCACTTTCCATACTGGAACGTCTGACCGCCGATGCCTACGCCCTGAACGAAACGCCAACCGTCAAAGGACTGCTGACAGCCAGCCCGCAGCGCCTTACCCTTCAGGAACTGCCGGCCTACCGGAAGGTACGCTCCATTCAGGTGAACGATCTCGGAATCTTTTCGTACCCCTACTTCAACTGCCGCTTCAGAACAACCGGCGGCAAGCTCTTCTTTGAAAAGACGACGGGAAGCCAGCGCAAATCGGGCCATATCTATGACAACCGTAGCGGCTCGAAAGTGTTTCTGGGCGGATGGTCGGTAAACAACGACCCGCAGACCACCTACGGCAGCGAGAACTCGGTGGCCGGGAAGGTCTACAAAATCGGCCGCGACAAGGTCGTCATGCTTTTTCTGGCAGGCGACAAACGCTCGTTCGAGCTGTACGAACTGAAAAAACAACCCCGATGACCGCATCTGACTGCCCGCTATCGCAATAAAAACAAGAAATAAACTTCGTTCGGCATCGGACTTTCGACCTATTTTACCGTATTTTCGCACAGACAAAGCAACAGACATGAAGCGAAACCATACTTCCGGAAACGCAGAGGCCATACGGAGGCTCCTTTACAAGGTGTTGCCGCTCCTGCTCTCCGTCCTTGCAGGAAACGGATGCAACCACCGTCCCGAGAGGGCCGTGCCGCGTCCGGCCCCTTCGGTATACTACTGGCGCACCACGTGGAAACTGTCCGCTACGGAACGGGACTTTCTGCACACCCACCGCATCGGAAAAATCTACCTGCGCTACTTCGACGTAAGCATGCAGGACGATGCGGCCGTCCCCGTAGGCACGGTAGCGTTCAGGGACAGCCTGCCCGCCGCCATGGAGTTCGTGCCCACCGTATTCATCGACGAACGGTGCCTGCGCGGAGACGTGAAGGACCTGGCTGAACGCATCGTGAAACGCATCGGCCGCATAACGGACACATATTCACGATAGCCTCGTAGAGTTCCTGCTTTCCGCTGGTCTGCTTCGGCTCGCCTTGGGTCTTGGCGTATGCCACCAGCTCTTCGAGCGTCATCTTGCCCTCTTCGAACTCACGGCCTTTGCCGCTGTCGAACGAAGCATAGCGGTCGGCCAGCATCTGCTTGTAGGGAGATTCCTCCAACAGGCGTGCCGCATTTTCGAGCGCCCGTGCCATGGCGTCCATGCCGGCAATGTGTGCGATGAAGATGTCCTCGAGGTCGGTCGAGTTCCGGCGGGTTTTCGCATCGAAGTTGGTACCGCCGTTGCCGAAACCGCCGTTGCGGATGATCTGCATCATGGCCTGCGTCAGTTCGAAGGAGTCGACGGGGAACTGGTCCGTGTCCCATCCGTTCTGCGCATCGCCGCGGTTGGCGTCGATGGACCCGAGCATGCCGTTGTCCACGGCCACGGCCAGTTCATGCTCGAACGTGTGGCCGGCCAGCGTAGCATGGTTCACTTCGATGTTCACCTTGAAGTCCTTGTCCAGCCCGTGTGCCTTCAGGAAGCCGATGACGGTCTCCGTATCTACATCGTACTGGTGCTTGGTAGGCTCCATGGGCTTCGGCTCTACGAGGAAAGTTCCTTTGAAGCCGCGCGAACGGGCATAGTCGCGTGCCATGCGCAACATTTGTGCGAGGTGTTCTTTCTCGCGCTTCTGGTCTGTGTTCAACAGCGACATATAGCCCTCGCGTCCGCCCCAGAACACGTAGTTCGTACCGCCCAGTTCGATGGTGGCGTCTATGGCATTCTTAATCTGGACAGCAGCCCGTGCCACCACGTCGAAATCCGGATTCGTAGCAGCGCCGTTCATGTAGCGCGCATGGCCGAACACGTTGGCCGTACCCCACAGCAACCGGATGCCCGTCTCCTCTTGTTTTTGTTTGGCATAGGCCACGATGGCCTTCAGGTTGGCCTCGTATTCCTCGATGGTATCGGCCTCTTCGCACAGGTCTACATCGTGGAAACAATAATACTCGATGCCCAGCTTCTGCATAATCTCGAAACCGGCATCCATCTTGTCGCGTGCGGCCTGAAGTTTGTCCGAAGCGCTGTTCCAGGGGAACTTTTTCGTCCCGCCGCCGAACTGGTCGGTACCCTCGGCACACAGCGTATGCCACCAGGCCATGGAGAAGCGCAGCCAGTCCTTCATTTTCTTACCCATCACCACTTTCTCCGCATCATAATAGCGATATGCCAGCGGATTCTTGCTTTCAGTTCCTTCAAAACGGATTTTCCCTATCTCGGGGAAGTACTCTTTTGTAGCCATAATCTTATTTTGTTTATGTAAATATCCACAGACAGTTGCCTGTTAATTCGTTGTTATAAGTCTCAACAGCCTATTGTTTGTTCCAAGCAGGCCTTCCAGCGTGCATAGGCTTCTTCGTAAGCCTCGCGGTCGGCGGGGCGGGGCTCTATCACGGCCCGTTTTTCGAGCGCGGCGAAGGCCTCGTCATGACCGGCATAAATGCCTGCGCCGATACCGGCTCCGCGTGCCGCACCGGCTGCGCCGTCGGTTTCGTAAAGCTCGATCGTAGCCCCCGTC
>CATXZX010000012.1 GCA_958404085.1 uncultured Prevotellaceae bacterium
AGATATCCATCAACACATCAAAGAGAGTCTTTCTCTGATCTTTGGCCCACGCACAAATTTCGGCCAACAGCGAACATGCGGATACTGCATCTTTATCGCGGACAAAATCCTCGGCTAAGAAGCCGTACGATTCTTCACCGCCACCTATATACTGCTTCACACCTTCATTCAGACGGATTTGCCGGGCAATCCATTTAAAACCTGTGTAGCAGTCATACATCTCAATATTGTTTTTCTCAGCGATAGAACGAATCAACTCCGTCGTAACAATCGTCTTTACGATAAATTCATTCCCTTTCATCTTACCCTGAGCCTGGCGGTTTTTGATAATGTAATACAAGAATATCATACAAGTCTGATTTCCATCAATCAGTACCCATTCGCCATGATTATTCTTACATGCCATACCTACCCGGTCGGCATCCGGATCACTGGCCATCACGATATCCGCATCAATCTTTTTAGCCAAATCCAACGCCAGCGTAAGAGCCTCGGCATTTTCCGGGTTCGGACTTACCACGGTTGGGAAATTGCCATCCTTCACCATTTGCTCCGGCACACAATGCACATTCTCAAAGCCCCACTGCTTCAATGAACGCGGAATAACCATCATTCCCGTACCGTGAATAGGAGTATACACGATTTTCAGGTCTTTCTGGCGCTTGATGCAGTCAGGGTCAATACTGATAGTCTGTACTTGATCCAAATAAGCCTTATCTATATCCTCGCCCACAATTTCTATCAGTTCCGGATTTCCCTCGAACTTAATCTGGTCAACCGTTACCCGATTTACTTCATCGATAATTCCCTTATCGTGTGGAGCCAAGACCTGTGCGCCATCATCCCAATAAGCCTTATATCCGTTGTACTCCTTCGGATTGTGGGATGCCGTCAGAATAATACCGCTCTGACATTTCAGGTAACGTATGGCAAAAGACATCTCGGGAGTCGGACGCATGTCCTCAAAAAGATAAACCTTTATACCGTTTGCCGAAAATATATTGGCAGAAGTCTCCGCAAACAAACGGCTATTGTTACGACAATCATATCCCACTACAACCGCTATTTGATCCAAATCCGCAAAATTCTTGTTCAAATAATTCGACAAGCCCTGTGTGGCAGCGCCTACGGTATAAATATTCATCCGGTTTGTTCCGGCACCCATTATACCGCGCAAGCCACCTGTACCGAATTCCAAAGTCCGATAAAACGAGTCTATCAGTTCCGTATGATCTTCGGCCTCGAGCATTCGTCTTACTTCAGCCTGGGTCTGCTTGTCATAAACGGGTGAAGCAAGCCACTGTTCGGCTACACTTTTGCACTGTGCAATTAAATCTGTATTCTCCATATCTATTCTTTTTATAATGATATTCTATTATTTACCGCTAAACTCTCTCATTCTATTCCGCCGGAATCGCATAACGTTCACCTGTTTCCCTAACAATTCTTTCACGATAGGCATTCGGATAACCCGAACGGACCGGACGCTCTCCCAGACCATGCTTGGTACGTTTGAAAACTCCGTTCTCTTCTTTTCTCGTGACACCATCGTTGTATTTCACTATCAGGAATTCACCCAACGCTTTCCATCGTTCCAACATTTCTCCGGCAACCTTATTTGTATAACGGTCCAAATATTCCTCAGCCTCCAGTTTACTGGTCTTCATAAGTTTCTGAGCTTCATCTTCCACCGTCTTCTGATTGGCCGCATATTGATTTTCCAACTCATCACGTACTTTTTTCAAATCGCCAAAAAGCATAGAATAACGGGGATAAACCATATTTGCGACCCAATTGCATACCCAGAAAGCAGATTTCCACGAGAATGTGACGCCATCTGCCGTATGCCGGTCGTAACACTCTGGCACATTCTTCGTACAACAGTAAACGGGAGTGAAGGGTGTTGTATTTGCCTCATCATTCGCAAACCAAAGAATGCCGCCGACAGGATTTGGCAGGAACGAACGCAACTGAGACACAAAAACAAAAGCAGCCTGTTGTGTCGAAATAGGCCGTTCATTGAAATATTTCTTACCATTACAGTCCCAACTGAGTGGTGTAGGACGATAAGGCGCTTCATACGGTCCCGCACTTATATCGCCTGTCATATCAAACGGAGTATCTTCATAATGGTCGCGCATGCAGTTCTGAACATCGCGAATACTCAATTTCCGTTTTGGTTTGACATACAATGGCATCGGATTATTCCATTCGTCTTTCTTCCCCGATGCATAACCGATATACCGGTCCATTCCATCCACCCATTTATTGAAAAAGCTCCACACACGGGCCTCGCAGAAGCGTAGACCTGAAAACGTAAGCGGACAATAAGCGGCGGCAAAGTCAAAGTCTTCATCCTTTCCATTGAAATACCCCTTTTCGCGGGCCAATGAAATGACATCCGGAGCATACATACAATTCTTTTTGTCCTTGCGGTCGAACTTCCGTATCCGGCTCTGGTTGGCATGCGCACAGATACAGTCATCAGGAATACGTACCGCTACCCACACGGCACCCTTGCGACCAGCTCCTTTGCCTATCATCTCCATAATCCAAACCTCATTCGGATCGGCAATGGAAAAAGACTCACCTTCACTGGCATAGCCATACTTTTTCACCAAATCCGTCATCACGTCAATAGCCTCCCGGGCCGTTTTGGAACGCTGAAGGGCAATGTATATCAAACTGCCATAGTCCAATATTCCTGCCGTATCGACCAGTTCTTCACGGCCTCCGAAGGTCGTTTCCGCTATACTGACCTGATGTTCATTGATATTACCGATCACATCGTACGTAACAGGCGCTTCGGGTATTTTACCCAGGTAAGCGTTATCCTCCCAATTATATACCTCACGATAGGTTCCTTTCGGATGTTTGCCAGCCTTGAATTGCCACAAGGAACCGAACATGCCAAAATCATCCGAACTGTATGAAATCATTACAGAACCATCTGCAGAAGCGTTTTTACCAACGAGAATATTTGTACAGGCAAAAGCCTTGAATCCAGAAAAAAGGCCTAATACTAATACCGCTAAAACCTGCTTTTTTTTCATCTTATATTTCCAAATTCGTTCACTTAATTCATTAGCAGGCCTTAAACGACAAATCCAACCCACATACCGAATGAGTCAATGCGCCAACCGATATGAAATCTACTCCGCACTCGGCATAACTGCGAATCGTATCGTATGTAATTCCTCCGCTCGATTCAATCTCATATCTTCCATTGACCATTTCGACAGCCTTGCGTGTGTCGGTCACCGAAAAATTATCCAACATGATTCTATCTACACCACCTAAGTCCAAGACCTGACGCAGTTCGTCAAATGTACGGACTTCTATTTCAATTTTCAGATTCTTCCCTTTCTCCTTCAGATACCGGTGACAACGTTCCAACGCATTCGAAATCCCTCCGGCAAAATCCACGTGATTATCCTTCAGCAGAATCATGTCGAACAAGCCGATGCGATGGTTCACTCCTCCGCCTATTTTTACGGCCTCTTTCTCCAACATACGCATGCCGGGTGTCGTTTTTCGGGTGTCAAGAATCCTTGTATGTGTACCTTTCAGGCGTTCCACGTATTTATGAGTCATTGTAGCGATACCGCTCATTCGCTGCATCACATTCAACATCAGCCGCTCCGTCTGCAACAGGCTTTGTACCTTTCCGGTGACGACAAATGCTACATCACCGGGTTTTACATAGGTGCCGTCCTCTATCAGGATTTCCATCTTCATGGTAGGATCGAAGCGATGAAATATACGCTTTGCAATTTCCACACCAGCCAAAATGCCTTCTTCCTTTACCAGCAAATGCGATTTACCAATTACATCGGCAGGGATGCAACATAGCGTCGTATGATCCCCATCACCTATATCTTCTGAAAATGCTAAATCTATTAAACGGTCATTCAATTCATCTACTGTATACATAATTATATTAAGATTATTGTTTTCATTCTTGCAAAAATAGTTTTTTTCGTTGAAATGAAAAATCTATCCAGATAAAAAAGTACCTTTGCGTACATGAAAACGCTTTTTATCGTCATCGGAAAGACCGTCGACCAACATTTGGAACTTCTGATTCAAGAATATGTCAAACGTATTTCTCATTACATCACTTTTGAAATTGAAGTCATTCCCGATTTAAAAAACACGAAGAACCTGTCGTTCGAACAACAAAAGAAACGCGAAGGCGAATTGCTGCTGAAAGTATTACGTCCCACTGATACCTTGGTACTTTTAGATGAGCATGGAAAAGAATTCAGGTCCGTCGAATTTGCCCGCTACATGACAAATAAATTATCGAATACAAGCAGACGATTGGTGTTCGTCATAGGCGGAGCCTACGGATTCGACCAGAAAATCTATGACCTGGCACACGAAAAAATTTCACTTTCGAAAATGACTTTTTCCCACCAGATGATTCGCCTTCTTTTTGTGGAACAGCTATACCGGGCCATGACGATTATAAAAGGAGAACCTTATCACCACGAATAGGAAAAAGTGACGGTCAGCGGCAAGTGGTCGCTGAATCCTCCCCGGTACAGCGGTCCCTGGTATGTACGATAAGGTATTCTGTTATCCTGGCTGTCGTGCATCAATAGAAAAGGATAATCCATGATCAGGCAACGACTATAATCGGTATGTATTCGATTCTTTCCATCAAGTAGGCATCCGTTTACAATAATTTGATCTAACTGTTCCCACCTTTGCTGAAAATAGTAAGTTCCTCGTACTTCCTTATGGAATTTACCACGTTTATCGGTTGTCAAATTGTATAATTCCCCTCTTTCCGCATTCATTATTTTTCCATTTTTCAAGGGTTTGGCATTCAAAACACGCCGTACCGAAGCGTCCTTTGGTCCGTCATTAAAATCTCCGAGTACGACAATCTGGGGATTCAAACGTTTACGGACAACAGAGTCTACGGCCTGACGCAAGACACCAGCCACATGACAACGATAAATGCCGGTCAAAGACACGCCACCTCGTCTGCTGGGAAAATGACAGACAAAAATATCCAGCGTATCACGCGTTTGCAAGATTCCTGATACGTGCAATAGGTCACGCGTAGGACGGAAACCCATCGGTCGGTGTTCCGATACATCGATCGAGCATGAATGAATCGGACGAAAAGATGCAGGTTGATACAAAAGAGCGATGTCAAGGCCACGAGTATCGGGACTTGACGTTACAACATATTCGTACCCAACGTTTCGCAGAGGTGTACGCCGGGTCAAGTCATACAATACGGAATCATTTTCAACCTCACAGAGCGCGATTAAATCAACCGGTTCATTATCAGACAATGCAATCAGAACCTTACTTAACGCATTCAGTTTTTTCCAATAGCGCGGTCTGTCCCACTTCCTTTCGGAATCAGGCAAAAAATCTGTATCGTCTTTTCCATCTTCATGCTTACAATCAAACAAATTTTCGACATTCCACTCTCCTATCCGGAATTGATGCTGTCCGCAAAGGCCAAGCGGAGTCAACAATAGGGAAATCAGACATGACAAGCCGTATATAAACCTTTTCATTACCAAGATAAATTGGTTCCGTGATACCTCATTTTGCAATATTCATATTACAAATAGAAATCATAAAGCGTTAATTAATAGTTTTTTAATACGATTTTTCATTTACAGAAACCCGTTTCTTGAATGAAAACACTATCTTTGCAACCGAAATGAAGGAAGGATGTCAGGAAATCCCTATTCATCTCATTGTTGAAAGAAAGAATAGATTGTTTTAAGTTAGGTGTTAAGTTTTATTTGTTTTCAGCTGAAAAAGAATCCCAATTCAGGGATTCTTTAAATGGCGGCCGATTCGACTCCCTTTGTCCTATTTTAAAATACCGGCCTGCTAATACAAACAAACTCCCTTCCCGTAATCACAGGATAGCTCGTTTATTTGAGAACCCTCCCTCCCGATATAAGTACCTCTTCATCGTCCAGTGATGGAAAAGGTAGCTGCTGTGAAACGCTGTCGCGCTTTATCCATTCATAAGCCAGCGGTTTTCGTATACCCGGAATCCGAAAGTATTCTTCCACTAATCCTGCCACGGCAATCCGACGATGAAAATTCTCGGGATGTGCCACCAGATTCAGTTCTTCGCGTATCGCTTTACCTTTTTCCAGTCTGACAGGCAAGCAGTTCATATAGTCCGTTTCGTCTGGACGGTCGGCCAAAACGATATTCGTCTCGACATCCGAAGGAATCCCGAACTGGATCTGTTTTACCGAGCTTCCCGGTATATAACCGACTATATATCCCATCACCCAAACAGCCGTATCGGAGGAGAGCGAATAGCACCAGTCCCACGCTTGCGCTACCGTCAGGCAGGAAAAAGTATTCTCATCCTCACCATCATTTGGTTCTGACGGTTTTTCGATTGTACCTCCACCCGACACCTTGTCATCCTCTTCCGGGAATGAGGGCTTTTCGCATGAACCCATACACAAACATATTCCCAACAGAATATGCAATAAACGATTTGCCATCATGTTCCAATTTTATTAATCAATCATGTTGCGTTCATGTACAAGGCCATGACAGCCCTCACATTTCCCGATTTTATAAGACTCCTTTGCTTGAAGGTAACTGCATGTGGAAAGCATCGCGGCGGACTGCCATTTTTATCGCACGTGCAAAGGCCTTGAAGATTCCCTCGATTTTATGATGTTCGTTCGTTCCTCTCGCTTGCACGTTCAGGTTCATCTTTGCGGCATCGCTCAGGCTCTTGAAGAAATGCAAAAACATCTCAGTCGGCATTTCTCCTATTTTTTCTCTTTTGAATTCGGCGTCCCACACCATCCACGGACGTCCACCAAAATCCAAGACAACCTGACACAAGCTATCGTCCATCGGGAGCGTATAGCCGTAGCGCTCTATACCGCGTTTATTTCCCAATGCTTTCAACAGACATTCTCCCAATGCCAACGCCGTATCTTCTATCGTATGATGCTCATCGACATTCAAATCGCCCCTCACACGAATTTCTATATCCATACCTCCATGCTTTCCCAATTGATCCAGCATATGATCGAAAAAACCGATACCCGTCGATATTTCACTCTGTCCTGTTCCATCTAAATTCAGGCAAACGAAAACATCCGTTTCATGCGTAACACGATGCACCTCGGCCGAACGTTCCCCTCCGAGTAATGTTTCTGCAATTTCCTTCCATCCGAATGTTTCGGATATAGTCAAGGATTTACATCCCAGATTCTTGGCCAATTGAGCGTCCGTCTGACGGTCACCGATAACATAGGATGCCGACAAATCGTATGCACCGTTCATATATGCTTTCAGCATAGCCGTCCCCGGCTTTCGGGTTGGAGCATTTTCATGGGGGAATGTTCTGTCAATCAAGATGTCGCTGAACTTTACGCCTTCCGCCTCCAAACTTTTTATCACGAAGTTCTGTACCGGCCAAAAGGTTTCTTCAGGAAAAGAAGAAGTCCCCAATCCATCCTGATTGCTGACCATTACTAATTCATAATCCAATTTTTCACTTATCAGACTCAGATAACGGAAAACACCGGGCATAAACTCCAATTTTTCGAACGCATCGATTTGTTCGTCAGCGGGTTCCTTGATCAAAGTTCCGTCTCGATCTATAAATAAAGCTCTTTTCATTTTTCTTTATAATTACGTAATGCAGCCAACAGCACGCTATTTTCCTGCGAGGTACCGACCGTAACTCTTAAACAATTCTCACATAAAGTCACATTCGAGCGATTCCGTACAATAATACCTTGCTGAACCAAATACTCGTAAATTCTTACAGCATTTTTCATCCGTGCCAGGAAAAAATTGGAATCTGTCGGATATACATTCTCGCATATCGGCAACAACTTGAACGCCTCAATCAAACGGAATCGCTCGTCTATCAACGTCTTTACCCATTTTTCTACATTAAAACGCTTTGTCAGCAAAATTTTTGCATACTCCTGAGTCAGCCGGTTTACATTATACGGATATTTTACCTTATTATACAATGCAATTATTTCGGGCGATGCAAAGGCCATACCCAGGCGGATAGAAGCAGCTCCCCATGCTTTCGAAAATGTATTCAAGACTATCAGATTCGGATATTTAGACAAATCCATGCGAAATGGCCTGACAGTCGAAAAATCGCTATATGCCTCGTCCACGATGACCACTCCATCAAAATTTTCCAATACCTTGATAATTTCCGCACGATTCAAACTGTTTCCGGTGGGATTGTTCGGGGAACATATAAAGACCATTTTTGTATTCGCATCTACGGCAGCCAGCAAGTTCCGGGCATTTAATACAAAATGTTCATCCAGTAAAACCGGACGGTATTCAACATCATTGACCTCCGCACACACACGATACATACCATAAGTAGGTTCGATGGCTACGACATTGTCTATACCGGGATTACAAAAGATTCGAAACGGCAGATCTATGGCCTCGTCACTACCATTTCCCAAAAAGATACAATCAGCCGGTACACCTTTCACTTTTGACAACTGTTCCTTTATATCACGCTGCAAAGGGTCCGGATAACGATTGTACGGATCATTGTACGGATTCTCATTGGCATCCAAAAAGACCGAAGCCTCAACACCATTATATTCATCCCGAGCCGAACTATATGGCTTCAAATTCCAGATATTCGGTCTCACTAATTCTTTCAAAGTTTTCATTTTATATCACGTAAGCTGTTTAACCGTATTGTCATCGCATTCTTATGCGCATCGAGGCTTTCATTGGCCGCCATACACTCCACAGCAGCTCCTATTTCGCGGATGCCTTCGGCCGTAAGTTCTTGGAATGTGATTTTACGCATAAAACTGTCCAAACACAGTCCACTGTATGCCTTTGCATATCCTTTTGTCGGTAACGTATGATTGGTTCCGGAAGCATAATCTCCGGCACTCTCACAACTATACGGACCAAGGAATACGGAACCTGCGTGCGTAATACGCTCTGCTATATCCTGATAATCTTTCATTACAATTATCAGATGCTCCGGAGCGTACTCGTTCGTCAATTTTATAGCCTCATCCTTATCGTGCAATAATATAATTTTACTGTTCATCAAGGCCTTTTCGGCAATCTCCTTTCTGGGAAGAAGTTCCAGTTGCTCCGTCAAAGCCTCACAAACGGAATCTATCAATTCCTGCGAGGTCGTAACCAATAAAACCTGACTATCTACTCCGTGTTCAGCCTGACTCAATAAGTCAGCCGCGATAAAATCCGGATTTGCCGTTTCGTCTGCAAGAACCTCTACCTCACTCGGACCGGCAGGCATATCTATTGCCACATCCGACAACGATACCAATTGTTTGGCGGCAGTTACATACTGATTACCAGGACCAAATATCTTATCAACCTTCGATATACTTTCCGTTCCATAAGCCAAAGCCGCTATTGCCTGCGCCCCACCGACTTTAAACACATCGGTAACACCTGCAAGACGAGCTGCATATAAAATAGCAGGATGAATCCGTCCCCTGGAATCCGGCGGCGTACACAACACAATCTCGCGGCAGCCTGCAATACGGGCAGGAATAGCCAACATAAGAACTGTTGAGAACAACGGAGCAGTACCACCGGGTACATACAATCCGACTTTTTCTATCGGAACCGCCTTCTGCCAGCACCGAACTCCCGGACGCGTCTCCACTTCTATCGACATAAATTTTTGAGCTGCATGAAAAGCGGAAATATTCTCATAAGCCAACTTAATAGCGGCTTTCAATTCTTCCGAAACATGTGCGGAAGCCTCTTGATATTCCCAATCCGAAACTCGTAAATCGGTCAGGTCTACTTTATCGAACTTCTTTTCCCACATACGGAGAGCAGCATCACCGTTTTTCCGCACACTATCTAAAACTCCATTCACGACCTCAAACAAAGAGGTAACATCAAACGTAGGACGTTTCAACAAAGAATACCAATCTTCTGATGAAGGATCTGTAACAATACGCATACAATCATTTATTAGAGTATCATTTTTTCAATTGGAAGCACCAGAATACCTTGAGCCCCCTTTTCCTTTAATTGCCCGATTATCTTCCAGAAACATTTCTCGTCCAATACTGTATGGATACTGCACCAGTCACTTTCGGCCAACGGCATCACGGTCGGACTCTTTATGCCGGGCAATACCGAGAGAATGCCGTCCACCTTATCGCGAGGAGCATTCATCAACACATATTTTTTATCTTCCGCACTCTTGACCGCCTCCAAGCGAAACAACAGTTCCTCCAATATTTCACGTTTATACTGGCTCATGCCCTTATACCCGATCAACAGGGCCTCGCTCTGCATAACGACTTCCACTTCCTTCAGATTATTGCTGATCAATGTCGAACCGGAACTGACAATATCGAAGATGGCATCTGAAAGTCCGATGTTAGGAGAAATTTCCACAGACCCCGTAATGACATGTATGTCCGTATTTATGCCGTTTTGCTTCATGAAACGTTCCAAAATACCCGGATAAGAGGTCGCGATTTTTTTATTTTCGAACCATTTCAGCCCCGTATATTCAATCGCCTTCGGTATGGCCAAAGAAAGACGGCATTTACTGATACCGAGCCTACGTATGATATCCGCATCTTCATTTCGTTCACAAAATTCATTCTCACCGACGATTCCCAAATCGGCCACTCCGCTCGCTACGCTCTGAGGTATATCGTCATCACGCAGAAAAAGCACTTCCAATGGAAAATTCGACGATTGTATCAACAACGTGCGTTTTGCGGAACTCAGTTTGATATCAGCCTCATTGAGCAAAGCCATCGTATCGTCATAAAGACGTCCTTTCGATTGTACAGCTATTCGTAACATATTCTTTTTATTTATAATTACATCTCAAACTAAATTAAAAAAGGGCTCACCTCTTCGGTAAGCCCTCGTATGCTAAAATAACACTAAACCATCGCCTACCGAATTCAATCGTTAGGATGATGATGATGGAATGTAATGTTCAGACTTTTCATTCTTCGATTATTATGCTTGCAAATTTAGTACTTTTACTACACTCCAGCAAGTAAATCCTAAAAAAAAGTTTTTACTATACCTGTTGTAGAGTCCAACAGCCACTGCAAAGTTATTATATTCCCAATTCCTTTTTCAGCCACACTTTCATCACCGGATCGGAAATAACCGTCTGCCGTTTCTCAATTTCTATGAGTTCCTTTTTGACCAATGCCTTCTTTACGATACTTACATTTGCTGATGAACCAAGTTGATATTTTTGTAGAACTTCTTGTGTGGTAAACTCGCCATGAACCCCGTCTATAATGGCTCGCAAGAAATTCATCTGATAAGTAGTAAGGCTTTCGGTCTGTTTTTCAAACAATGGGGTATTCTGGTCGATAATATCTTGGTATGCCGCCTCAAAATCCTGTTCGGTAGCAATTCTATCCGTGTGTATCCATACCAACCACGCCAACTGTTGCACATAAGACGAGTGGTTATCCACTATTTGGCATATTTTTTCAGACAGTTCTCTTGAAACCTGCTTGCCCGTAGCTTTAAACCGGCCGCATATATAATCTACCCAATCCGATGTCCCGATTTTTGACAGATAAATGGCATCACCGAATTTATAAAACGGCAGACTCTTTTTTTCGAACAGTTCATTCATCAAATGCTTCTTGCTACCGAACAAACAATAGGATACTGACTTTTGCAGTTGCCACACAGTTCGCAAGCGTTTTTGAAATGTCTTGGAATCCTTGAACTCGGCTATCTGTTGGAACTCGTCGATGCAGACGACGATATTGCAACCTTTCTTCTGCGCTATCTTTTCGGGGAGCTGCAGGATTTCATCACTATCGTTGCTCTTGGGATCTATTTCGAGCGATATGGAAAAATCTGTCATCGGATCTGCACCCATCGAGATTTTGGGGCTGATACGGGAAAGAAACAGTTTGATATTCTCCAGCCATTCGTCCACCTTCGAGGATGTTTGTTTGAGAACGGCGGAAGCAAAGGCATCGTAAAAATCCCGGTCGCTACGGCATGA
>CATXZX010000013.1 GCA_958404085.1 uncultured Prevotellaceae bacterium
GGTTCGTTCTCCTTACTTGTCGAAAGAAAAGGGTATTATATCACCTTATGACTCTTACTTCGTCAAATACAGTCAGTTTATCGGTTGGGACTGGCGTCTGTTGGCCGCTCAATGCTACCAGGAATCAGGGTTCGACCCAGAAGCCGTATCGTGGACCGGGGCGCAGGGTTTGATGCAAATTATGCCTCAGACAGCCAAAGAGATTGGCCTACCTGCAAAAGATGTCTTTCAACCTCAGACCAACATTGAAGCCGCTACCAATTACATCCGGCAATTAGACAAAAAATTCCGCGACATACCGAACCGTTACGATCGCATCTGTTTCATCCTAGCAGCCTATAACGGTGGGTATCACCACATCCGCGACGCCATGAGACTGGCAAACAAATATGGCGCAAATGCAAAACGTTGGAACGACGTTGCACCATATGTTCTGAAGTTAATCCATGCCCAATATTATAACGACCCTGTCGTGAAATACGGCTATATGGTAGGAACAGAAACCTATTCTTATGTATATTCCATATTAATTCGTTGGAATCAATATAAACAAGGGAAAAATACATCTGGTAGTCCTTTTACTCCATCTCATGCAACCAAAAGGAATCGTTTCAGCAAGAAACTGACCATTTTGCAACCGGATGAAATTCTGCAAAATATCAAGACTGACTCCATAGAGAATACCTCCAAGCCATAGTTCGCATCCCAATACGCAAAACGGAACAAACCTTTTTGTATCTCGCTTTTTTATCGTACCTTTGTCTTTATAATTTTATCACATAACCTATACAAGATCTGTTTTATGGCAACAGTTGACGATAAAAAGATTATATTTTCGATGGTCGGCTTGAACAAAACGATTCAACAGACCAATAAACAAGTACTTAAAAATATCTATTTATCCTTTTTCTATGGAGCTAAAATCGGTATTATCGGTCTGAACGGTTCCGGAAAATCTACTTTGTTGAAAATTATAGCCGGTTTAGACCAGAATTATCAGGGTGAGGTAGTTTTCGCCCCGGGATATTCGATAGGTTATCTGCCACAGGAGCCTTACCTGGACGATAAAAAGACTGTTAAGGAAATTGTGCAAGAAGGTGTACAGTCTGTTGTCGACGCACTGGCCGAATACGAAGAAATCAATCAGAAATTCGGATTACCCGAATATTATGAAGATGAAGAAAAAATGAATAAATTGTTCGCTCGTCAGGGAGAACTACAGGATTTGCTGGACGCAACTGATGCGTGGAATTTAGACAGCCGTCTGGAGCGTGCCATGAGTGCTCTCCGCTGTCCTCCGGCTGATAATCTGGCAGAACACTTATCCGGAGGCGAACGCCGACGCGTTGCACTCTGTCGACTTTTGTTACAAAAACCAGATATATTGCTCTTAGACGAGCCGACCAACCACCTTGATGCCGAAAGCATTGACTGGCTGGAACAGCATTTGAACCAATATGAAGGTACTGTTATTGCCGTAACGCACGACCGTTACTTTTTGGATGACGTGGCCGGATGGATTTTGGAATTAGACCGCGGAGAAGGCATTCCTTGGAAGGGTAACTACTCTTCATGGTTAGAGCAAAAGACTAAACGTATGGAAATGGAGGAAAAGGTTGCCAGCAAACGCAGAAAAACACTCGAGCGAGAGTTGGAATGGGTTCGTATGGCTCCCAAAGCACGCCAGGCTAAAGGAAAAGCGCGTCTGAATTCATACGACCGCTTGCTGAATGAAGACCAGCAGCAGAAAGAAAAAGCTGTTGAAATATTCATTCCGAACGGACCGCGCCTAGGTAATAAAGTCATCAATGCATCAGGAGTCGCTAAGGCCTTCGGAGATAAAATCTTATTTAATGATTTGAATTTTTCTTTGCCGCCTAACGGTATCATTGGAGTCATAGGTCCGAATGGCGCAGGAAAGACAACCTTATTCCGGCTTATTATGGAACTTGAAAAGGCAGATGCCGGTTCTTTCGAAGTAGGTGAAACTGTCAAACTGGCCTATGTCGACCAACGCCACAAAGACATTGATCCGGAAAAGAGTGTTTACGAAGTCATCAGCCAAGGCAACGAATTACTACACATGGGAGGTCGAGACATCAATGCCAGAGCATACTTGAGCCGTTTTAACTTTTCGGGAGCGGACCAAGAAAAAAAGTGCGGCGTATTATCCGGAGGTGAACGAAATCGCTTGCATTTGGCCATGGCCCTAAAAGAAGAAGGAAATGTTCTTTTATTGGACGAACCGACAAACGATATAGATGTCAATACACTACGGGCATTGGAAGAAGGTCTGGACGAATTTGCCGGATGCGCAGTTGTCATAAGCCACGACCGCTGGTTTCTTGATCGTATCTGTACACATATTTTGGCGTTCGAAGGTGATGGCAATGTTTTCTTCTTTGAAGGAAGTTACAGCGATTACGAAGTGAATAAGGCTAAGCGTTTGGGCAAAGAAGAACCAAAGCGAATTCGCTATCGCAAGTTAGACGAATAAGAATTGATGCATATCTGCCATTGTTTATGAAAAATATAATCACAACTTTCGCTCTCAAAGATGAATATGTAAACCTTGCATTTCCGGAATGCGACTCGTTGACTGTCATAACCGGAGTCGGGAAAATCAACAGCTGTATGCGATTGTTGGAAGCGATGGAAGGTCGTTCTATTGATTTGGTACTGAATATAGGAACCGCCGGCACAAAAGAGTATCAAGTAGGTGATATTTTGGTATGCACTTCATTCATAGACCGAGACTACGAACAAACACGTCTGCCTGGACTGGGGTTCGAAACGGAAACCAATATCGACGCATTGCCGGCACACATCAGACAATGGAAATCAAAAATCAACGGACAATATACAAATAAGACCTATACCGTAAACACAGGTGACAATTTTGTTACAGATTTGCAAAATTTCAAAGGGGATGCTGTTGACATGGAGGCCTATGCCCAGGCTATAGTTTGTCGAGAAAAGAAGATTCCATTCCTTTCGGTCAAATATATCACCGATATCATAGGATACAATTCCGTTTCTGCATGGCAGGATAAACTAGCAGATGCACGGAATGCACTGACGGAGTATTTCAAAGAAAAAACTCTTTAGCATCAAGCCTCATATTTTTTCAGAAGACTGAATTTCCGGACCAAATAGAATTAAATTAGCTTCCGTAAAGGATATTTCAATGATTGTTTGTATTGCAGAGAAACCTAGTGTAGCACGCGAAATCGCCACGATTTTAGGTGCTACACGTTCTTGTAACGGCTACTTGGAAGGCAATGGCTACCAGGTGACATGGACATTCGGACACTTATGTGAACTAAAATATCCAGAAGACTATACCTCGATGTGGAAAGCCTGGAGTTTATCGGCATTACCCATGATTCCGCCACGGTTCGGTATCAGATTAAAAAACGACGCAGGCATTCAGAAGCAGTTCGGCATTATCGAAAAGCTCTTTAAGTCAGCAGAACTGATCATTAATTGCGGCGATGCCGGCCAGGAAGGCGAACTTATTCAACGCTGGGTCATGCAAAAAGCCGGCGCATCGTGTCCGGTCCAGCGCCTATGGGTATCATCGCTTACCGAGGAAGCCATTCGCGAAGGTTTTGCCTCTTTAAAAGACCAATCCGAATACAAACGACTTTACGAAGCCGGACTAAGCCGAGCAATTGGAGACTGGTTACTCGGCATGAACGCCACACGCCTGTATACGTTGAAATACGGCGAACGACGTCAAGGAGGGCAACCTCTTTCGATAGGACGCGTACAGACACCGACATTAGCTCTCATCGTACGCCGCCAGTCCGAAATTGAGAATTTCAAGCCTGAGCCTTATTGGATTTTGACTACCGTTTACCGTAATACAGTATTCACAGCCGAAAAAAGTAAATTCGAAAATGAAGAAAAAGGCATTCAGATTCTGTCAGACATCACGAATAAAGAATTTTTCATTACCGATATAACATCCAAAGAAGGAAAGGAAGCACCACCGGCACTATTCGATCTGACATCACTTCAAGTGGAATGCAATAAAAAGTTCGGATATTCAGCCGACCAGACATTACAACTTATCCAAAGTCTGTATGAAAAAAAACTAACTACCTACCCGCGTGTAGATACCACTTATTTAAGTGATGACATTTATCCGAAATGCGGTGGAATACTCAATGCCTTAAAAACTTTTGCCCCTCAGACAGCCCCTTTACGCGGCCGAAAGTTAATCAAACGCTCAAAAGTATTCAATTCAGCTAAAGTTACAGATCACCATGCCATTATACCTACTGGAGTGGAGGCACAGGCCATAACTGCAGAAGAACGGAACGTATACAATCTCGTTACTTTTCGGTTTATTGCCGTATTCTACCCCGACTGCCGTTTCTCGACAACAACGGTTCTCGGCGAAGTCGAAAGAATCAAATTTAAAGTAAACGGAAAAACCATCCTTGAAGCCGGTTGGCGCGATTTATTTACCAAGAGTAAAGAAGAAGAGGAGGAAGAGGAAAACAATGAGCAGGATCGGATTCTCCCTACATTCGAAAAAGGAGAACATGGCCCTCACACTCCTCACCTGACAAAGAAAATGCCCCAACCCCCTAAACCCTATACCGAAGCAACTCTTTTACGGGCCATGGAAACAGCAGGAAAAACGGTACACAATGAAGATCTGCGTGAAGCCTTGAAAGAAAACGGAATCGGACGCCCTTCTACAAGAGCCGCTATCATCGAAACCTTGTTCCGTCGCCGTTACATCCGGAAAGAGCGGAAAAATCTATACGCCACGACTACGGGAATTGAATTAATCAGTGTTATACGAGAAGATCTATTAAAAAGCGCAGAATTGACCGGACAATGGGAAAAAAAGCTGCGTGGTATCGAACGCGGAGAATATGACGCGCATGTTTTCTTGGACGAATTGAAGCAAATGGTCACGCAAATCGTAGAAACTGTTATATGCGACCCGACAAACAGACGCGTTCCTATCACTACTGAGAATGAGACTTCTTCACGTAAAAAAACAAGAAAACAGGAAACGACAACATCAAAAACAAAAAACAAGAAAACATTCGTTGAAGGAGATACGTGTCCCTTATGCAAAAAAGGAACAATCATACGGGGAAAAACAGCTTTGGGATGTTCAGAATGGAAAAATGGTTGCGAATTCCGTTCTCCTTTGAAACAATAAATAAAAGTCTTTTGCCTATGACTAAATATCTTTCCAAACTAATATTCCTGATTGCCTTTGCTCTTTTCAGCTGCAATGCAGAGAAATACCTGAAAAAAGGAGATAAGCACTATGCTTTAGGAGAGTATTACGAAGCATCAGTTCAATATAAAAAAGCATACAGCGGCACATCTCCTAAAGAACGGCAAAAGAGAGGGGAACGAGCCTATAAATTAGCCGAATGCTACCGGAAAATCAATTATACGGTAAAAGCTATCGGTGCCTATCAGAATGCCGTCCGCTACCACTATACAGATACACTGACAGCATACTGGCTGGGAGAAATGCAAAGAAAGAATGGCGATTACCGCAACGCGTCCAAAAGTTACCGGGCTTACCTCGAAAAGCATCCGGACCACACACATTCCCTTATCGGACTACAATCTTGCGAACAAGCACCAGCCATAAAAGCCAAAGGGTCATCATACTCTGTAAGAGAAGACAGACTGTTCAATTCGCGACGTGCAGACTATTCGCCCGTATTGGCCGGAGAAAGTTATGACCGTATTTATTTTACATCCACACGCCCACAGGCTACCGGCAACGAAGACAATGCCATTACGGGTACAAAAAACGGAGATCTTTTTGTTGCCGAAAAAGACGAAAAAGGTAAATGGAAACAACCTGAACTCATCAAAGGCGACCTCAACACGGCCTACGATGAAGGAGCCTGCACACTGTCCCCCGACGGAAACACCATGTACTTCACCGTATGCCGTGTCGATCCCCAATATCCCCGATATGCAGAAATTTGGGAATCCTCGCGTTCTGATGCGGCGTGGTCCAAGCCCAAACCCTGTGAATTATCCGGAGATACGCTCTCATCCTACGCTCATCCTGCCATATCTCCCGACGGACAATGGCTATACTTCGTTTCAAACATGCCCGGAGGCTTCGGAGGACTGGACCTATGGCGAATTCCTTTAACTGAAAACGGTATGGGAGCCGTTGAAAATTTAGGAGAAAGCATCAATACAAGCGGAAACGAAATGTTTCCTACGTGGAGACCGACGGGCGAATTATATTTTTCTTCCGACGGACGCATCGGTATGGGAGGACTCGATCTTAATTGTGCCACTCCCGACACACTTCATCATTCATGGAAAGTCCGCCACCTACCCTATCCCATGAATTCTTCGGCCGATGATTTCGGCATGACATTCGAAGGCATGCACAACCGTGGTTTTTTCAGTTCCAATCGGGGGAATGGCCGGGGATGGGACCATATATTCCAATTCGAATGTCCCGAAGTGCTGCAAACCGTTAAAGGCTGGGTTTACGAACAAGACGGTTACGAGTTGCCTGAAGCATTGGTATATATGATCGGTAATGACGGAACCAACCTCAAACTCAGCGTAAAGAGCGACGGTTCATTCGAACAAATCATCAAGCCGAATGTCAATTACCTGTTTCTAGCCACGTGCAAAGGATACCTGAATTACAAGCAAACATTGCGTGTCGACAGCGTAACCGAAAGCAAGGAATACGTTTTACAATTTCCGCTACCGTCCATTTCCACGCCTGTACTGGTCCGCAACGTCTTTTATGCGTTCGACAGTGCAGAACTGACCGATGACTCCCGCGAATCGTTGAATCGACTTACTACTTTATTAAAGGAAAACCCCAATGTCACAATCGAACTTAGCGCGCATTGCGATTATCGCGGAAACAACGATTACAATCAGAATCTCTCACAACGCAGGGCCGAGTCCGTCGTCCGTTACCTCATCGAACATGGCATAGCCAAAGAACGCCTTACGGCAAAAGGATATGGAGAAGAAAACCCGAAGATCGTAACTAAAAAGATTGCTGAAACTTATTCATTCCTGCAAGTCGGCGATACCCTGACCGAGGCGCGCATCCGTCAACTGAACGAAAACGAGCAGGAACTCTGCAATGCACTCAACCGCAGAACCGAATTTCGCGTCTTGCGTACAACGTACGGACTATTCGATAAAGACGGAAAACTGAAGGCCGACCAGATTCTGAATAAAAAAGAAGAAGATTCCCCAAATTGACATAAAAAGAATACCGGCCCATCCCATAGGCTGCTAAATAAAAGGAACAGAAACATGCAAATCTACATAGACAGTTTTAAAACCTTTTTCAAAATCGGTTTGTTCACATTCGGAGGTGGCTACGCCATGATACCGCTGATCGAACAAGAAGTAGTCGACAAGAAGCAATGGCTCTCAAAAGACGAATTTTTAGATTTACTCGCCGTATCGCAGACCATTCCCGGAGTATTTGCCGTCAACATGAGCATAGCCATCGGCTACAAGTTGAAGAAAACCAAAGGAAGCATTGTGTCGGCATTAGGCACAGTACTCCCCTCTTTTCTCATCATACTTCTCATCGCACTGTTTTTCGAACAATTCAAGGACAATCCTGTTGTCGAATCCATATTCCGGGGCATTCGTCCGGCAGTCGTAGCCCTCATCGCCGTTCCCTGTTTCAGATTAGCCCAAAGCGCCCGCATCACATACTCCACCATCTGGATACCCGTCATTGCAGCAGAACTTATCTGGATAATGGGTGTTTCTCCAATCTACATAATTGCAGCAGCATGCATAGGTGGATACCTATACGGAAAATACGTTAAACCTCATGACGAATAAACTATGATTTACTTCTGGCTCTTTTATACATTCTTCAAAATCGGACTTGTCGGATTCGGTGGCGGATATGCCATGCTTTCTCTTATCCAGGGTGAAGTCGTAAACAGATTCCACTGGCTCACCATGCAGCAATTTACCGACATTGTCGCAATCAGCCAAATGACTCCAGGCCCTATCGGCATCAACTCGGCAACCTATGTCGGATACCAAGCCACCCTTGAGGCCGGCTATTCGCCTGCCATGGCCATACTGGGTAGTGCCGTTGCCACACTCGGCGTCGTGCTGCCCTCTTTCATCCTGATGTTTTGCATAACCAAACTCCTGTTAAAATATAAGCACACCCCCATTATCGAAAGTTTATTCGAAGTTATACGCCCTACTGTCGTCGGTCTTATTGCAGCCGCAGCACTGCTCCTTATGACCAGCGATAATTTCGGAAGTTGGAACGAAAGTCCTTGGCATTTCTCAATCAGTGTATTACTGTTTGTCGCTACGTCCATCGGCGTTCTATGGGCCAAAATCAATCCTATCCGAATGATTTTACTGGCGGCCTTGGCCGGAATGCTGTTGCTCTACTAATCAGACAGAAACTCCGGAATCCCTATCGGGATGGCCAATCAGGTATCGTACGATGGATTCCATGCCATTGATATGTTCTCCTCGCCCGTATTCGGATCAATATACACGGATTGCACCCTAAATCCTTCCCGTTGATAAAAGTTCATGGTTCGGACATTCTTTTATACACATTCAGACAATCCGGATGTCCGATAAACCCCGCTGTTTTTCCATCACATTCGCAAACATAGACCTCCGCATGGGGTATTAGTTTCTTCGTCGTGTCAAATTGGTTCAGCCAATAATCCTTCGGAATAAAATCATGGGTCCTGTATTGGCTTCCAGCCAAATTTGCATAACCGGCTCCAAATCATCCTCACGCATATTCCGTATACATACACGCATCTTTTATCCATTCTAATGAGTAAGGCGTAACGGCATGCATACACGCCCTACCGTTACACCTTTACAATAACTACTTTTTCTCCCAACAGACATCAACACATCCGGTCGCGATAGGCCTCGTACGCAAAGTGGCGTAAATACTCCACCGAACCGTCCGAACGCAACAAAGCGATTGAAGGATGCTGAATACCGTTGAACATCGTTGTCTTTACCGTCGTATAATGAATCATATCTTCGAAAATTATACGCTGGCCGACATGCAACGTTGACGGAAACTCCCAATATCCGAGAAAATCCCCGCTCAAGCAACTGTTTCCGCCCAAACGGTACACGGTCGGAGCAGTATGCAAGCCCTGTTCCTCCGGCGACACAATGCGTGCACCCCGTACAACCGGCATATAAGGCATCTCCAGACAATCCGGCATGTGACAGGTAAAACTTACATTCAAAATAGCCGTCTTGATCTGCTTGTTGCAAACTACATCCACAACCTCGGCCACCAATGTACCGGTCTGCCAGGCAAAAGCTGACCCTGGCTCCAAATAAATCGACAGATTCGGATACCGTTCCTTCAAAGCGCGCAACGTTCGTATCAGATGTTCCACGTCGTACCCCTCACGCGTCATCAAATGACCTCCGCCCAGATTCAGCCACTTCAAAAAGGGTAACCACTTTCCGAAACGTTCTTCCACATGCTTCAACGTACGTTCCAACGCATAAGAATCGTTTTCGCAATGACAATGGCAATGAAAACCTTCCACACCATCCGGAATACGGTCCAATTCATCAGCCAAAATACCGAAACGCGTACCCGGGGCACACGGATTATACAAATCCGTCTCTATTTCCGAATATTCGGGATTTATACGGATTCCGACCGAAACCGGTGCTTCCAGATGAGACGCATTCCACTCCCGAACCCGTGGCATAAACTGATGCAATTGGTTCAATGAATTAAACGTCACATGGCTGCAACAAGTCAATATAGTATCGAACGACTTCGCTTCGTATGCAGGTGAATAGGCATGTGCCCTGCTTCCGAACTCCTCGTACGCCAAACGCGCTTCATAGGGGGAACTGGCCGTCGTGTGCCGGATATACGATCTGAATATCGGAAATGTTTTCCACAACGCAAATGCCTTGAATGCCAATATAATCTCTGCCCCACTCTCTTCGGCCACGCGATGTATCAGCGCCAGATTCCTCCGCAACAAATCTTCCTCCATTACGTAACAAGGTGACTGCACGCTTTCCAACGCTTTCGTATGTCTGATTTCCATTTATCAATTGGATGTAATGAACTAAACAATTCGAAAGAGTCTCTGCCGGCATCCGAAAAAACCGGCTGAGACTCTTTACAATCTATGAACAATTTTAAAAAGATCTTATTCAGAAAAGGGATTTTACATAATTCCCTTCTCGCGCAGGCGGAGCTGCCACTTCCATGCCGACGACAAGGCATCCTCCAACGTTGCTTCGGCCTTCCATCCAAGCACATTGTTAGCCTTGTCTACATTGCCCCATACCTTTTCGATATCGCCTTCACGGCGGGCTACCACCTTATAATTCAGTTTCACACCCGTACACTTTTCGAATGTATTGATCAGTTCGAATACCGAAACACCGTTTCCGGTTCCGACATTGAACACCTCAACCGGTTCATCCTGTTTCCCACTCAAGATACGCGACATGGCGCATACGTGCGCCTTAGCCAAATCCACTACATAGATAAAGTCGCGGATGCACGAACCGTCGGGCGTATCATAATCATCGCCGAACACACTCAGTTCCTTGCGGATACCGATTGCCGTCTGCGTCAGGTAGGGAATCAGATTGGCAGGGACACCATTCGGCATTTCACCGATAATTGCAGTCGGATGTGCGCCGATAGGATTGAAATAGCGCAGCAAAATAGCTTTGATCGGTGCGCCGCTCTTCACATAGTCCTGAACGATCTCCTCATTAATCTGCTTCGTGTTGCCGTAGGGACTCTCGGCTTTCTTGATAGGAGCCAGTTCGGTTACAGGCAGGTTTTCGGGATCGGGCTGACCGTATACGGTGCAGGAAGAAGAGAATATAATACCCTTCACATCGTACTTAGGCATCAATTCCAACAGATTCACAAGCGACATCAGGTTATTACGATAATACATCAACGGTTTCTGTACCGACTCGCCGACAGCCTTGCTTGCAGCAAAGTGAATGATACCGCTGATACCGGGATATTTCTGAAAAACGCCTTCCAATGCGGCATAATCCAAACAATCGACTTTTTCAAAAGCAGGACGGATACCCGATATCTCCTCGATACCGTCGATTACGTCAGCACTCGAATTGGACAAATTATCAACGATAACGACTTCGTAGCCTGCAGCCTGCAATTCTACCGTAGTATGCGAACCGATGAATCCGGTTCCACCCGTTACTAAGATTCTCTGTTTCATTGTACAATATTTAGGATTTATTTTTTGTTATTGCTTCGTGCTACAAAGGTAACGATTTGATTTTACATAGCGACGTTTACTCCTTATTTTCTTTTGACAAGATGCAAGAATTTTTATCAATAGGTTGTATCGACACAATTTCCTTCGCTTAAAATCGCCGCAAGCCTTCCATTTCGAATAAGTAGGCAGCTTTTTGAAAATAGCACGGAGATTTTTCTTTTTTGCTCACTCCGGTGTATCATAAAATCTATCTAAAGATGTAATGTAAACAAGGTTCACCGGAGTTGTTTTATTTTTTTTTATTATCTTTACACCCTCAATCAGATAATAATAAGGATAAACAATTCTAAATCATTATGAAATACAAAACTACATTGCCTGAGAACGCGTTTCGCGAACTTAAACCGGGCGAAGAATATCAACCCCTGATGGATGCCGGCGACACATACAACGAAGTAACTCCCTGGTCCGTCGGCTGGGGAATCTGTATGGCTATTATTTTTTCGGCCGCATCGGCCTATTTAGGCCTTAAGGTCGGGCAAGTGTTCGAAGCAGCTATTCCCATCGCCATCATCGCCGTGGGTCTTTCCAGTGCGACGAAACGGCGCAACCCACTGGGTGAAAACGTGCTGATACAAAGTATCGGAGCATGTTCGGGAATGATTGTGGCGGGGGCTATCTTCACCCTACCGGCCCTCTACATCCTGCAAGCCAAATACCC
>CATXZX010000014.1 GCA_958404085.1 uncultured Prevotellaceae bacterium
GGCGTTCGAGCGGGCCCAGCACGACCGGACTGTCCAGGTTGGCACGCAGGTCCATGCCCGCGCTCTGCGCCGTGGCATAGGCGGGAAGCGGATGGTGCGAGCGGTTGATAATTCGAATCTTCATCATACAAAGTTCTTTAAGCACACAAAATTATACAAATCCGTTTAATCGGGCCCTTGTTTTAGGCCGGAAAACGCAGGCATTCTTTTTTTTTAATGCTTAGCGCCGGGATATTTTGAAAAAGCAGGCCGGTTTTTCGAAATATCTCGGCGCTTTTTTTCGGGAGAACGGCCTTTTGGCGTACATTTGCAGCCTATACACCATACAGCATATACCGATTATGATGAACTGGAGCCAACTTATCTCACACAAGCGGCTGGGCAAGGAGAACACCGACGAGCTGCGTACGGAACTGCGCACGGAATTCCAGCGCGACTACGACCGGCTGATTTTCTCGGCCCCCTTCCGGCGGATGCAGAACAAGACGCAGGTCTTTCCGCTACCGGGCAGTGTGTTCGTACACAACCGTCTGACGCACAGTCTGGAGGTGTCGAGCGTAGGCCGTTCGCTCGGAAACGACACGGCCCAGGAACTGATGAGACGCCAACCGGAGCTGAGCGGAACGAACCTCATGGCCATCGGTTCGGTGGTGTCGGCGGCGTGTCTGGCACACGACATGGGCAATCCGCCCTTCGGCCACTCGGGCGAGCGGGCCATCACGAGCTTCTTCAAGGAAGGCGCCGGACGGAAACTGCAGGACTACACCGACCCGCAGACGGGCGACCGCCTGACGGAAGCGCAATGGAACGACCTGACGCGCTTCGACGGAAACGCCAACGCGTTCCGCCTGCTGACGCACCAGTTCGAGGGACGCCGGAAGGGGGGCTTCGTCATGACGTACTCCACGCTGGCCTCCATCGTCAAATACCCGTTCTCGTCGTCGCTGGCCGGAAAGAAGAACAAATTCGGATTCTTCGAAAGCGAAAAGGAGAACTTCCGGAAAATAGCCGACGAGCTGGGACTGGAAGGCGGAAACGACGCCGACGGCAACCTGCGCTATGCGCGTTACCCGCTGGTGTACCTGGTGGAGGCGGCCGACGACATCTGCTATGAAATCATGGACATCGAGGACGCCCACAAGCTGCGCATCCTCTCGGACGAACAGACCTTCGAACTGCTGCTGGCCTTCTTCGACGAAGAGCAGCAAAGGCGCATCCGCCGCTCGTTCGACTACGTGACCGACCTGAACGAGCAAATCGTATACCTGCGCTCGTGCGTCATCAACTGCCTGGAACACGAATGCGTAAGGGTGTTTGTGGAACACGAAAAGGAGATTCTGGCCGGTACCTTCGCGGGATGCCTCATCGACCACATCGGCGAACGGCCGAAAAAGGCCTACGAAGCATGCGCCCGGACGGCCATGGCCAACATTTACCGCTGCCGCGACGTGGTGGACATTGACCTGGCGGGTTACCGCATCCTCTATACGCTGCTGGAACTCCTGATAGAAGCGGTCATGGAGCCCGGCAAGGCGTACAGCCAGCTGCTGATAAGCCGTGTGCCGAGCCAGTACCAGTTGAACGCCCCTACATTTTACGAACGCATCATGGCCGTACTCGACTACGTTTCGGGCATGACGGATGTCTACGCGCTGGACCTGTACCGGAAGATCAACGGCAATTCGCTCCCGATGGTCTGAACGGAAAAACTACATGGCACTTAGAAAATCCTACATGCCACTTAGGATTTTCTACATGCCATGTAGTTTTTTCCCGGTGCCATGTAGAAAAACAGCCGCCGGGCAAGTGAAAACTACCCGGCGGCTGTTTTGTTTTTGTAATCGGAGTCAGGCTTCCGGCTTGACCGGAGCCTTGAGAATATCGCTCAGGATGCGGACCGCATCGGGGTTCTGCTTGACAAAAGAGTCGATGTGGCGCATGCGTTTCTCGGCCAGTATTTCATCGACGGCAATGAGGATTCCCGTTTCCTCCACGTTGCCGAACGTGTCGTTGACGGCCGTTCCGAACATGCGCATGGTAGGGCTCAGCCCCATGTAGGCATTCACCAGCGGCGGTATGTTGTATCCGAGTTTGCGCACCTCGGTATTGAGTATGCGGTAGTCGTCTTTGAAAGACTCCGCGCAAAGCACTTCCGAGAGCCTCTTCGCATCGGTTTCCATGCAGAGGGGCGTAATAGGGACCACGAGGCCGTCTTTGTCGCCGAAGTGTTTGTGCAGGAAGTAGAGTATCATGTCGCGCGCCAGCTTGTTGTACGACGGATACATGGTCATTTTTCCGAAAAAGTACTTTACCTCGGGCAGGATGACCGTCAGCGCGCCCAGTCCATCCCACAGGTTGTCGAGGGCAAAGATGCCGCGGCTCTCGCGCCGGGTGCTTTGGTATTCGAGGGTGACGAAGGAGCGTCCCAGCTCGACGGTCTGGCGCATGTAGTCGCGCATGAATTCGTCGGAGAAACGGAACATGTGGCTGGTGGCCAGCACCGGCTGTCCGTCGGGACCCAGTTCGAAGTCCGTACCCGGCAGGTAGCGGTAACCGCCGAGGATTTCCTCGCATTCGGGATTCCATACGATCAGTTGCCGGTAGGGGCGTTCTTTCGTATCGAACTCGTCCAAGTCAAAACTTTTTCCGGTTCCGCCTCCGGCAGCGCGGAAGGCAATTTCGCGCAAACGGCCGATCTCGCGCAGTGTATTCGGGGCAGTCTGCCACGTCACCACGTAAATCTCGTTATGGCTGCGGTTTGTCAATCTCAGTTTGCGGTCTGCTGTCAGCTCTTCTCTCAAGAGAGCCCGCTCCACCGGCGCTATGATTTCTTCCATACAATCGTTCGAATAACCATTACTCTATAAATGATACACAATGTTCTGCACGTAATGTGCCCATTCGGCTGCCGGACGCGTGGCGTCGAAGGTCTGCCACGGAATAGGGCGGCCTATTTTGACGTGAAATGTCTTGTGGGTGTTTTTATACATCTCGTCCACAAGGAAGAGCATTGCCAAATTGAATTTAAGCCCTACCGCATGGCACAGACTCTCCATGCGGTAGAAAAACATGGAGTTGTAACCGCCGAAGTGAATCGGAACCACATCGCGCTGCGTCTCCACGCTCTTGACGATAAAGGTCTTTTTCCAGGGAAGGTCGCGGATGACTCCACCCCGCCTGCGCGAACACAGTCCGGCCGGAAACAATATCATGTGGTCGTCGCTCTTGAAGCCGGCCTCTACCATAGCGGGAAAATCACGGCTTTGCGAGCCCGTCTTGTTTATCGGAATGCAAAGCGGTGCAAGGCCCCTCAGGTTCATCAGGATGTCGTTGACCAGGTATTTGACTCTTCCGTTGTAATGCCGCCCGAGTATCGCGCCCAGGGCCACGCCATCGACCCCTCCGAGCGGATGGTTGCTGACGAATGTATACGGACGGACGTCGTCGGCCGCGGGCAGATTCTCCCTTCCTTCGATGACAAGGTTCATGTCCAGGTATCTCACACATTCCTCCAGCCACTCCACGCCTGCCTTGTCGCTCGATGCCAGCAGAAAGCGGTTGACCTCATCCTGATGAATCAGCCGTTTCAGCAACGAAACGACAAAGCCCGGTATGCGCCGGGCCTTTTCTCCAGCTTTCTCGTGCAAGATTTGCTCAACGTCCACTGTAAAAGAGGCTTTTTTACTCATTTCCATCTTTATCACGCTCGGATTAAGTTGCAAAAGTAGCTAAAAAAATCACACGATAGTTTCTTTCCGGAAAAGTTTTTCTACTTTTGTACGCGAAAGGAGGCCGTTCCACCCCTATCCGGAGCCTCGGAATCGAGCGGCCGGGCCTTCTTTTTCAAAATACGACCCAGATATTTTCATTTATATGAGAGCTTTTTTATCCTTACTCCTTACACTGTTCTTTCTCCACACGGCCGTGCTTCCGGCCGGAGCCAAGAAAAAAGACCCGCGGGCGCATGTCCGCCTCGAGACATCGGCCGGCGACATTGTAGTGGCCCTGAGCAACGAAACGCCCGTCCACCGCGACAATTTTCTCAAGCTCGTACGCGAGGGCTACTACGACGGCCTGCTGTTCCACCGCGTCATCCGCAATTTCATGATACAGTCCGGCGACCACGACTCGCGCGGTGCCCAGCCGGGACAGAAATTGGGCGAAGGCGGACCTACCTACACCCTGCCGCAGGAAATCTGCTGGCCGACCCTGTTCCACCGCCGGGGTGCCCTGGCCGCCGCACGCGAGGGCGACGACGTCAATCCCGAACGCCGCTCCAGCGGGTCGCAGTTCTACATCGTATGGGGAACGTCGCTCGTTCCGCGCACACTGGCCCAGGTACAGGAGCGCATATCCTCAGCCACCGGCGGCGAAATAGAACTGACGGACGAACAGAAATCGGTGTATCAGACACAGGGTGGTTCGCCCCACCTCGACGGACAATATACCGTGTTCGGCGAGGTCATCGAAGGGCTGAAAGCCGTCAAAGAAATCCAGAAAACAAAAACCGATGCCAACGACCGTCCGCTGGAGGACGTCGTACTCCGGAAGGCTACCGTCATCAAGGAGTTCACGACGCCCTGACTTCTATTTCTTCAAGGACAGACACAGATCTCGCACGTACATTATATTAGTTATCCAAACAGGTATATTCGTTCATGCACATTCAGAAATTCCAAGGCACCGAACCCGGGCTTTTCATCCTGATAGGCCCGCTCGTCATGAATCCGGCTATTCTCCGCCAGAACAACAACTACCCGTTCAAGACCGGCCACAACTATGAATGGTATCTGGCCATGGACGACGGCCAAGTGGCCGGATTCATACCGCTGAAGCGAAGCGGAACGACACTGCTCCTCGACAATTACTACATCCGGGGCGACGAAACCTCTACCCTGTCTCTTCTGCTGCAGGCCGTCACGCAGGACCTGACCGCCGGTCGAGACGCGCTGTTCGCCGTTGTCCACAGCCGCCACGTCAAGGAGTTCACCCAGCACCACTTCATCACGTGTACGGAGTTCAAACGATACAATAAAATGCAATTCATAGCCCCCGAAGCACCATGATCCGCAAGCTAAACGTTTATGAAGCCACCCAGCGGAGGCTGAAGGCCCTGTTCGACTACGCCGACTTTGTATACGTCTCGTTTTCGGGCGGAAAAGACAGCAGCATCCTGCTGAACATGTGCATCGACTATATACGTCAGCACGAACCGGGGCGCAAACTGGGAGTATTCCACATGGACTACGAGGTACAGTATGCCGAAACGACACGCTTTGTCGAACACATGCTGCAATCGAACAGCGACATACTGGAAGTCTACCACTGCTGCGTACCGTTCAAGGTGGAGACCTGCACGTCCATGTTCCAAAATTATTGGCGGCCCTGGGATGAAAAATATCGCGACCTATGGGTACGCGAACTCCCCGAGAGATGCTATACGGCCGCCGACTTCGATTTTTTCAACGAGGATATGTGGGACTATGACTTCCAGTACCAGTTTGTCAACTGGCTGCGCCGCCGAAAGAACTACAAGCGCATCTGTTGCGTCGTGGGCATCCGGACAGAAGAAAGCATCCATCGCTGGAGAGCCATACACCACATGCAGAACAAACGGATTCTGGGTCATTATAAATGGACGTACCAGATAGGGTACAAATCGTACAATACCTATCCCATCTACGACTGGAAAACGGCCGACGTATGGGCGGCCAATTTCAAGGCGGGCTGGGAATACAACCGCCTGTACGACCTTTTTTACCAGGCCGGCATCCCCTTCTCGCGCCAGCGGGTAGCCAGCCCGTTCATCTCGCCGGCTCTGCCCACCCTGTCCGTATACAAAGCCATCGACCCCGACATGTGGGGGCGCATGATAGGGCGGGTCAACGGTGTGGCCTTTGCCGGACTGTACGGCGGCACGACGGCCATGGCATGGAAAAGCGTAGCATGTCCGCCGGGCTTCACATGGGAAAAATACATGTACTTCCTGCTCGATACCCTTCCGAAGAACGTACGCGACAATTACCTCCGCAAATTGCAGACAAGCATCCAGTTCTGGCGCAACAAGGGCGGATGTCTGTCGGACAGCACCATCCAAAAACTGCGCCAAAGGGGTGTGGAGCTGACGGTAGAGGGCAAATCGGCATACAAGACGGACAAACGGCCCGTCAGGATGGAGTATCTGGACGACATCGACATCAGCGAATTTCGTGAAATCCCGTCCTACAAACGCATGTGTATCTGCATCCTGAAAAACGACCACACCTGTAAATACATGGGGTTCACACCGACCAAACGCGACAAGGAACAACGCGAAAAAATCATGGCTAAATACAAAAACCTAAAAAGCAATGGCAGAATTTGAAAGCCCCGCATACAAAGTAAGACCCGTACCGGTAGAGAAAATAGTGGCCAACAGCTACAACCCGAACGTCGTGGCACCGCCCGAGATGGCCCTGCTGGAACTTTCCATCTGGGAAGACGGCTACACCATGCCGTGCGTATGCTATTACAAGCCTGAAAACGACCAGTACGAGCTTGTGGACGGCTACCACCGCTATATGGTGATGAAAACCTCGAAACGTATTTATGAACGCGAACACGGACTTCTGCCCGTAACGCTTATCGAAAAAGACATTTCCAACCGCATGGTGTCCACCATCCGGCACAACCGGGCACGGGGCACCCACTCGCTCGAACTCATGACCAACATCGTGTCTGAACTGATTAATGCCGGTATGTCGGACCAATGGATCCGGCGAAACATCGGCATGGACAAAGACGAACTGTTGCGCTTCAAGCAAATATCCGGTCTGTCCTCGCTCTTCGCCAACCACGAGTTCAGCATATCGGAAGACTGGGTGGAAGAATATTAACCCTCATTCCGGAAATCGTATCGCCGGCTTCGGACAAGCTACAAATGCTGTCCGAAGCCGGCGATACGATTTCCGGTTGAAAGGCCCGGCAGTCCGGGCCCTTTACAATCCTGTTACTCGGCCGTCAGTTCAATGACGCGGCTCCGCATATCGCCGCCCGTAAATAACGGAACGCCGATTTTCATCAGGTAGTCGCCCGTCAGGACCTGTCCGTTCAGGGCAAAATTGCTCTTGCCGCCCGGCATCAGGTTCGTCTCGCGCAAGCGGTAACGTTTTCCGGCGTCCAATCCGCGTAAACGGACTCTGTGAACCGGCTCTCCGTAGCGCGGATGCAGATCGTAACCGAACAAAACGCCCTTGTCGCCCCGGTCGTCCACATACATAACGGCCATGTGGTTACCCTCGTAGGGCGAGACCAGACGATACTGGTCGCCGTCCAGAATAACGGGCTTCATGCGGTTGTAGTTAGCCACAGCCTCGCGACAGAAGGCCCGCTCATCGGCAGACAGACGGCCCAAGCCGATATCGAATCCCAGTTTGCACATCGAAGCTACGTCGACGCGGAACTTGATGCTCGCGCGACTGTTCCAACTCGTCACATGCGCACACATGGCTTTAGCCGGAAAAAGTTGCGAGAAGCCCCATTGTATGTACAAGCGCTCGATGGGGTCCGTATTGTCGCTGCACCAGAATTCCGTGAAATACTTCAGCGCCTCATAGTCGCAACGGCCGCCTCCACCGGCACAAAGCATCATCGGAACATGAGGGTAATTGTCGCGCACACGTTTCATCACGTTGTAAACGCCACGCACATGGTCGATATAAAGATTGCCCTGTTCCTTACCCTGATAGACCGAATAAACATTTGTAATGGGGCTGTTGCAATCCCACTTGAAGAAACTTACGTCGGGATTCTCTTTCATGATACGCTCCACTACCGAATAGACAAAATCCTGCACCTTCGGATTACTCAAATCCAGCACCAACTGATTCCGGTAGTAATAGGGCTTACGGTCAGGCTGCAAGATGGCCCAGTCCGGATGCTTTTCAAAAAGTTCGCTCTTCGGGTTCACCATCTCCGGCTCAATCCAGATGCCGAACTTCACGCCTGCTTTTTTGGCCGAGTCCACCAAGGCCGGCACACCGCCGGGCAACTTGTTGCGCGTAGCTTCCCAATCGCCCAATCCGGCATGGTCGCCCGAACGCGGATGTTTGTTGCCGAACCACCCGTCGTCCAGAAGAAACATATCCACGCCCAGTTCTTTTGCCTCGTGCATGAGTTTGCCCAATTTTGCCTGGTCGAAGTTGAAATACGTGTTCTCCCAGTTGTTCAGCAGGGTAAGACGGTTTCCCTCGCCGTCGCGCAACTGGTAACGGCGGGCCCACTTGTGCAGATTACGGCTGGCCGCGCCGGTACCCTCGCTGCTCAGCGTAAATACGAATTCAGGAGTAGCAAAAACCTCGCCGGCCTTCAACGTATACTCCGAAGCATACGGATTGATGGCCGGAATCAGGCGCAGTATGCCGTTGTTGTCCACCTCGAACGTAAAACTGAAGTTTCCGGTCCAACCTACTGTACCCACAAGCACCTCGCCGCGGTGTTCCTCGGCCGGCGCGTCGAAACCCAGTTCGAAGAAAGGTTGCATGAACATGGCCGCGCGGCTTCCGAGTTGCGAATCCAATATCTTTTTTCCCGCTTCGAGGCGTTGTGTCCGCATCTGGACCTCGCGGGCCCAATCGCTGCTGAACTCGGTCAGGTAATAGGCGGCCCGGTTGAAACGCAACAAGGTGGAAGCATAACGGCTCAGGCGCACGGGACGTTTCTCCGTATGGCTCACTTCGCTCCATACCTTATATACATTTTCTTCCGGATACACCGTATAATGCAAAACCACGTGCACCGGGTATTTCTCGTCGCGCAAGCGGACGACTGTCTCCGTACCGCCGGGTACGTTTTTGGTCTCCATCGATTCATACGTCAGTACCGTGCCGGGATTGCCGTCGGCATGGGTGATGAACAATGCAGGCTCGAAAAAATCGCGGCCCCCCGCAGCCGGATAGGCCTCACCCGCAACGGGAAGGCGACTGAGTTCGGTATCGTCGGCCAGGCGTTCGCCCAAATAACATTGGTCAAGCCGTCCGTCACCGCTCACGCGCAACACCAGGTCAGACGCCTTGGACGAAAGACGGATAAAGCGAGGCTCCGCCGCATGCAGAACTGTTCCGATGAGCAGACCGCCCATCAAAATAAGTGACTTCATGTTCATAAAACAGCTTTTTATTATACAAAAACGGCACAAAGATAGTACTTTATTTTCATTCCGTCCCCCGCCCCACTCCGCACCCCTGCTTTTTTATTTACCTTTGTATACCTATTTAAAATTCAAAACATCATTGAAATGCAACATTACCTGACAAAAAACAACAAGTTGATCCGGTACGTCTGTTACCTGGTCTTGCTATGGACGGGAATAACACCTGTCCATGCGGTTTCCGACCCCTTGCAGGCCGTACGTGCCCTCATCGAACGTGTCACCCCCGGCTATTCCGGCCAATTCCGTCTCGAACTCATACCCGCCGCGGACGATGACGTCTACGCCATCAGCGGAAAACAGGGGGAAGTGACACTCCGCGGAAACAACGCCGTCGCCCTGTCCGTGGCCTACCACCAATACCTGAAGCAGACCTGCAAGGCCAACATCTCCTGGTGCGGCGACCGCATCGACCTGCCTCGCCGCCTGCCGGCTCCCCAGCAACCCGTCGACGGCCGCATCAACGGAAAACACCGTGTCTACATGAACTATTGCACCGTCAGCTACTCGGCTCCGTGGTGGGACTGGGAACGCTGGGAACGGGAACTCGACTTCATGGCGATGAGCGGTATCAACATGCCGCTTTTTACCGTAGGTCTGGAAGCCGTGTGGTACAACACGTTACTCCGCTACGGCTTCAGCGATGCGGAAGCACGCAAGTTCCTGACCGGTCCGGCACACTCGGCATGGCAGTGGATGCAGAACATCCAGGACTACGGCGGCCCGCTGCCCAAAAGCTGGATAGACTCGCACGCCGAGCTGGGCCGCCGCATCATCGACCGCATGCTCGAACTGGACATGCAACCCATCCAGCAGGGATTCTCGGGCTACGTACCCCGTGAACTGAAAGCCAAATATCCGCAGGCAGCCATCCGCCTGCAACCCAACTGGTGTTCCTTCCCGGGCGCGGCCCAGCTCGACCCCACCGATCCGCTCTTCACAGAGTTCGGCCGGGCCTTTCTAGAAGAAGAAAAAGCCCTGTTCGGCGCCCACGGCGTATACGCCGCCGACCCGTTCCACGAAAGTGCGCCACCGGTCAACACCCCCGAATACCTGCACGCCGTAGGTTCAACCATCCACCAGCTGTTCAAGGATTTCGACCCGTCGGCCACCTGGGCCATGCAGGGCTGGAGCCTGCGCCAAGATATCGTGAAAGCTGTTCCGAAGACCGACCTGCTGATTCTTGACCTCAACGGCGCCCACGCCGTCAAGCCCAATGCCTGCTGGGGCTATCCGCTCGTAGCCGGAAACCTGCACAACTTCGGCGGCCGCATCAACATGCACGGCGATTTGCAGCTGGTGGCTTCGAACCAATATGCCAAGGCCCGCCGCCGGTCGCCCAACGTATGCGGCTCGGGCCTGTTCATGGAGGGCATTACGCAGAATCCCGTTTACTACGACCTGGCCTTCGAAATGCCGCTACACGCCGACAGTATGGACCTGAACGCCTGGCTGGCCGATTATGCGGAGCGCCGCTACGGCGGACGTTCGAAAAAAGCGGAAAAAGCATGGCAACTCTTGCTGGCGGGACCCTACCGCCCCGGAACGAACAACGTGGAAAAAAGTTCTATCATAGCCGCCCGTCCGGCACTGGATGCAAAAAAATCGGGTCCGAACGACGGTTTGGGCATTCCCTACCCGCCCCGGATGCTTTGGGACGCCCTGACGCTGCTGCTCGACGCACCGCGGAAATTCGGCAAGTCCGAGGGTTACCGTTTCGACGTCATGGACGTAGAGCGCCAGGCACTCAGCAACTTGGGACAGACCATCCACCGGCAGGCGGCCAAAGCCTTCCGCAACAACGACAGCGAAGCCTTCAAGCTGCACAGCGAACGTTTCCTGCAGATGCTGCGCGACGTAGACGAGCTACTCCGTACCCGCAGCGAATACAACTTCGACAAATGGTTGCACGACGCACGCCGTCACGGACAGACCGAACAGGAAAAGAACCTGCTGGAACGCGACGCCACCGCCCTGCTCACCATCTGGGGACCAGAACCCACACCCACCATCTTCGACTACGGATGGCGCGAATGGAGCGGCCTGATAGCCGGATTCTACCTGCCGCGCTGGGAACTCTTCTACCATTCGCTGGCCGACTCGCTGGCACACGGGCGCAGCTACGATGAGCAAGGAATACCCATGGTCTATGGCCGCGAAGCATTCCGCGCCAACCCGCTCTACAAACGCATGGCCGAAGGGGAGATGGGGTTCGTCAACCGTCCGAACAAAGTACGCTATCCGCTGACACAGGGCGATGAACTGAAAACGGCACGCCGCCTTTACAAAAAATACCGTCCCCTGGCCGAAGCCTACTACCGCGACGAACAAGAACCCGCCGCCATCAAAAAAATGCGTACCTACGAAAATCTGGGCGAAAAACCCTGACAGGGATTCTGCGAGAAGCATCCGATAAACAAAAATCTCCGTGCTGTTTCGAAAGTACAACCGTCCGCGATAGCGTATTGAAACCTGCGTGTATAAGTTCTAACTTTG
>CATXZX010000015.1 GCA_958404085.1 uncultured Prevotellaceae bacterium
GGGCGTCCCGTCGTTTTCTCCATGTTTTTGGCGTAACGCATCAGTTCCAGCAGTTCTTCTTCGCTGCAGGCGCTGGTGTTCGTGTTTATGTAGCCGGCATCTAAGGCGATGTGTCCCTTGCGTATGGCTGCCAGCAGGCGTTTGCGCTGTTCGGGAGTGGCCTCGTGCAGGTAGCGCTCCACCGGCCATGTCACTTCGGGGTTCCATCTGAACCGTGCCTCCTTCGGGTAGTCCGTGGTGGCTTCGGCCAGATTCATGGCTACGTCGAGGTTCCGCTTGTGGATGAACTCCACGTTTTCCTGTGTGTTCGTGTAACCGATGTCCACATGCGAGTGGGGATAGATGTAGACTTTCCAGTGGCGCACGGCCGGAACGGTTACGCGTTGCTCCGTACGGGTATTTCCGCTGTGTAACGTCAGGCTGACCGTGTCCGCACGTTCCACTCCCACGCCCGGTGGAAGTAACACGTAGTACGCGCCGTCGGCCTTTTTACCGAGAACGGTCGTTTCGCTGCTTGTGCGCGAGGTTACCACTACGCGGCTTCCTTCCGGCAGTCCCTTGTCGTTGCCGTGCAAGCGTAGGGCGCGTCCGGGAGTTCCGTCGGTGCGGTGTTTGTAGAAACTGCATACTTCAACCTTGAAAGTACTGGGGTTTTGTGCCGACAGGGGAAGTCCCCGGAACCCTATCCCCATACCTATTAATAATAGGATTTGTTTTTTTCGTTTGTCCATCGTGTGACGTTATGAAATGTTTAATCTGCGATACGTTTATCGTCGGGACAGTTTGCTGTCGTTACAAAGGTAATTAAAAAAACATAACGCACGGTTTTTTGCCGTGCGTTATGTTTGAAAAAATTGTGTTTCTGTCGGGACGCGTAGTTTGTTCATGTCCGTTCAGTTCCAGTCGGCCAGCCGGTACGTGGCCTCTATGCGGCGTTCCAGTTTGTCGGGTACGGCCGGAAAGAAGTCCATGCCCGTCAGCCTTTCGATGTCGTCTACGCTCCGGGCTGCGGCTTCCATGTTTTGTTTGGCGCCCGTGTTGCGGTAGTAGAAGCCGATGGCTTTCTCCTTGCCCTTGCGCAGGGAGAGTACCACCTTGAAGAAACCGTCGGGCACGGGGATGCGGTGTGTCTTGCCGATGCTTTTGGTCCGTTTCTTCTCGAACACCGGGCCGCATACGATGTAGACGCTACCCTCCCGTACGGCCCAGCGGCGGCATGCCTTTTCGAGCGCCGACCAGGGGCCGCTGTTCAGACTGCCTGCCTGCGGACAGATGTTGCTCATGTAGAAACATTCCTTCATGGCCCGCGCACTCCATTTCATATCGGCGGCAGGGGCCATGTGGCCGCGGTCGTACCCCGAGTGCTTGTAGTCGTCGGTGGTCACACGGTGGGGCAGGGGCACGTCGGAATCGGGCTCGAAGTCGGTGGCACGGTCTATGTTGCCCTTCGTCTCGTTGCGCGTCAGTTGCCAGGCCACCCAGTTGGGCTGGTTGCGTTCGCGGTTGAAGGAAAGCGTGTGGCCCGTATGGGCGATGATGCGTTCGGGTACGCCCTTCATCCGGGCCGGGATTTCCGTTTTCCGTTGTGCGGAGGGACGGTCACCGGCCGCCTTTCCGCCCGGTAGGTGCAGGAAAGACAGGAGCAGGAGCAGATGGATAATGCGGTACATAGCTTCGGATTGGTTTCAGCGGGTGAGGTTACGGGCGTGTGATGTGGATGTTGTCTATGCGCTTACCTTCGGCGTCTACCACCTCGATGGTCATTTGGCTGGCATCGGCCGTAATCTTCATCACCGTGTTGTTGGAATTGGTGATAACGGGGAACGGGGTGTCGGTTGTGGCCTTTTGGTGGATGTATTTGTGCAGGTGGCCGCACAGCATGATGTCGGGTTTGGCCGTGCGGAGCAGCGACATGAATTTTTTGTCCACTTCTTCATTGCCGTGCCAGCCGCCGTACGGAGGTATGTGCGCTACGATGACTTTATAGGGAACTTCGCGGTATTCGGGGCTCTCCAACACGCCCTTCAGCCATTCGGCCTGCCGGGTGCGGTAGGTGTCGTAGTCGGTAATGCCGGCATATTCCAGGTCGCTGTCGGGCTTGTCCTCGCCGGTGTCGAGCATGACGAGCAGAACCGGGCCGCGGCGTACCGTGAAGTAGAGGTTGGGCCTGGCGGGCGAGAAGTAGCGGTGGAACATGGGGGCGAAGATGCGGCGTGTCTCATGGTTGCCGCGTACGTAGTAGAAGGGTTTTTCGGAGGCAAAGTGCTTGATGGCCGTGTTCATGAATCCTTTGAAGAGCTGGTTCTCCGACGTAAAGTGCGATGCCATGTCGCCGTTGAATACCATGAAGTCCGTTTTTTTCATGTCGCATTGCCTGATGAGCTTCTCCAGCATCTCGTTGTTTTCGTGTATGTCGTTGACCACGGCGAAGGTCGTGCTTGCGGCTTGTCGCGAGCTGGTGGTGAACGACAGCGGTTCGCGGCTCCATACGTCGGTGGCGGCTATGTCGCCGTAGTGTACGCGGTAATCATTGTGTTTCAGTACTTCCTGTGCATAGACACGGTAGCGGTAGCGTGTGCCGGGAGTCAGCCCGCTGACATGTACGACGTGCAACGAATCCTCGCGTTTGATGCCGTCTTGTGAGTCCCACAGGCGCGGGCGTTCGGTCTGATAGAAGTTGCTCCCGTCGTCGGGAATGATTTCCACCCATCCGACGGATATTCTGTCGGTGGTCCATACGATGGAGGCCTCGGTGTCCGTAATGTCTTGCAGGTAGGGCAGGGATTTTAACCGGAAGGCCATGGCCGGTGCCGCCAATAGGAGCGCCAGCAGGTATAAACAGGTTCTTTTCATTTTGAGAGTTTTGATAGAATGCGGCAAAATTAGGCAAAAATCGCGAAAGAACAGTGTGTCGTGCAGTAGGAATCGTGCGTTAAAACGCTTACGCTGCCGTATTCTTATGGACAGCATAGTACAACATGTTTTGCACGGTAGCGAAAAGCATCTTTGTTATCTCGTCCTGTGGGTCATAGTCCGTGGCTGTGGCATAAATATCTGTAACCTGCTGATAGAAGTTGCGTTCACTGCTGCGAATATTTCGAATTTGCTGTAGTATGCCTTTTGTCATAATCGTCATGCGTTTTGAGGATAAAAACAGTTCCAACTCAGTGTGTCGGTAGTATTATCTATAGGTAGCGATGAGTACAACCAGTTTTCATTCTTCCGGATAATGACGCCACCGTAGAGCGGCTGTTCTTCCGTTGTGTTTTCTTTTATATATTGCAACAAGGCGTTATGCTTGTCAGACGCAAAAACATCGCTGCCTATACTTTTGGTGTCGAACAGATAGATGTGCCCGTTCTTCATTCGGATTACGAAATCCACATAGAAAAGCGATTTTGCCTGCTCGTCTCCGGTGATATATTCTATGGCGTAATGCGGTTTGCCTTTATCCCCGTTCTTATACCACCAGTCTATGTATTGGTTGTTCTGTTCCAGATAGGCAACAAAATCCTTTTCCGGATTCGATGCCTGATTGAGTTGCACAAACGGTAGTAGTGCATGATTACCGGTTTCTTCTATGTGACTTGTTTCGTTATCGTATGTCCGTTCTTCCGGTACTTCCCAGCCGTATTTCTTGAATACTCTTTTTGCTGCCGATTCTTTGCGGGCCTTATCACGGATACGAGCATATCTTTCCAACGCGGAGTCGATGATGCGGTCGAATTTGGGGCGATTCAAGTGGTAGAGTACCACCTTTTTGGCTTCCGTCTCATAGATTCCAAAGAAGTCGGCAAGTATCTCCAGCAGGTAATTTGCTATTTTGTCAGTCCTTCCTTTGCTCTCGAACTGATGGCCTTTAGTGGCAATGTATGCCATAAACACACGGTCTATCTCCGTGGCTTTTCTCGCGTATTTTACGGTATCAACTTCCAGTACCTGTTCTTCATTTTGGAAGTGTACGTCTTGCGGTATCTCGATATTGATGTTCTTTACATCAAGGCGCAAGGAGTTAGCCACCTTTTTCCTGTTTTCATTGATTTGAAGGTCATCGCTATCCGGTAATATACTGCTTTCGTCATCATTATCCAACTTGGCCAACTCCTCCAACGAGAATAGCAAGTTACCTTTCACAAAGTCCCAAAAACGGCGGGCTTCTTCGTGCAATACCTTACGAAAATCCGGTCCTAAATAGTTACGTTCTACATTGGGACGTTCTGTATAGCTTGACGGCAAGTTCACATTTTTCAGATTCTCACGACGGTGTGCGGTAATGGTATTGTTCAAGATATATCCGGCATCTGCCGTAACAATCTGTATCTTGTCCTTGGCGATGTCGGTAAACACATAGCCGGAATTCAGTATCTCCTTTCGGTAATGTTTCTGCTCCGGCATACGCATGATACGCCCCACTGTCTGTATGGTAAACTGGTCGCTTTGCAATTTGCGGAAGATGAGCAATACCGTTGCGCGAGGGCAATCCCAGCCCAAGGCAATCGCCTCTTTGAAAAGCAACACCTCTGTCAGGTTATCCGGCTTTTCAAGATCAGCCAGATTCTCTTTCTCACTGGCGAGCCATACTGCCAACCGATGATTGTCTGTTGTGATGCCACACATCACTTCAAGATATTTCTTTACCTGGTTGGCGATGGCTGTATCTTCGGTTGTCATACTTTCTTTGGTGTCGTTAGGCAGCTGAATCAACAGCAGGGGATTGACGTTGGAGCCTACCGCTTTATACGCTTCGGCTATCTGGTTACGTTTGTCTAATGCCGCTTTGATAAGGTTGGCGTTGAGTTCCAGTTCGTCACTGAAATTCAGCTCTATTTCCGGATTGAGCACTACTTCCTTTTTTATCATCTCGGCCGCAATCACATCCTGACGATAGACCGTGACCTTTTCCTTTGGATTGGCAGTTTTGGGAGTGGCAGAAATACGAATCTCCACAGTCGGATTGATTCTATCGAGCACGGCAGCCGACTTGTCCGCTGTCTTCGACCAGAACATGTGTTCCTCGTCAATGATGGCTACAATAGGTAGGCCGAATTCCTCTTTCGTCCTGTCGGTTATTTCGTAAAGCGAGAGTGAACAATCACCCTCACGTACCATTACATTATTCTCCTTATTCACGCTTTCCCAGTTTACAAAGAGTATTTCACCGGGACGGATACCTTCGTTCTGGTCAAGTTCGTCGAACATTATCGGGCGAAGCGTGCGTGTCTCCTCAAATGCGCCTTTCAATTTTTCATAACTCTGTATGTGCAGTTTTCGTGGGGCAAACCATATAAATGCCACTTCCTGGTAACGGCTGTCACCACGGTCGTGCAATTCGTCCATCAGTCCTGCCAACATCTGGCAAGCCATTACGGTCTTTCCGGCTCCGGTGGTTGCCTCGAACACTAATTTATTGCGCAGTCCTCCGAGGTTTAACAGACGGATAGTCTTATCCACCAATTCGGTTACGGCTTTCTGTTGATATGCTAAGTTCTTCATTGTTTTCTGTCTATTCCTTTAATTTTTTCTGTTCCTTTTCAAAATTCTCCAAGAAGTGAATTTCGACAGGCGATAATTCATACATAGTCCGTTCCTTAAACTTATCATATTCCATGTCGGCTTTCTGTTTTGCTATCTCTGCTGATACTCTACCTGCATGGGTAAGTAGCTCTTTTCCTGATAGTTTAAGGAAATCGTCCAACTTCTGAATCCAGTCTTTCATATACATGGGCTGATGCGACTTGGCTTGTAGTTCTGCAAAATCAAGGTACAGATTGACTATCCTGTTGAGCGTATCAATTTCGTCTGCCGAAAGATAGTTTTTTGCCACCTCTGCATCAGTACGTTTAGGCATTGCGCCTGTCCACGAGGTTAATCCCATGAAATCCTTTTCTGCATCGGCACGTTTATATATTACTTCAGCGGCAGTGTGTCCGTGAGCGGAAAAGTGCATCTTGTTCTGCACGGTCTTGAAAAATAGTTGTGTGGCTTCTGCCCGTGGGTCATAGTCGATGCTTAACGCATAGATTGCCAAAACCTTTCGGTAGAACACCTTTTCAGATGAGCGAATGTCGCGAATACGTGCAAGCAATTCATCAAAATAGTTGCCACCTCCGGCACGTTTCAGCAGTTCATCGTTCAGGGCAAACCCTTTCACGATATATTCGCGCAGTACATTTGTAGCCCATATACGGAACTGAACGCCACGATGTGACTTTACACGATAGCCTATGCTGATTATCATGTCGAGATTGTAAAAAGCCATTTGGTATTTTTTGTTGTCAGTGGCAGTTGTTGCAAAAAACGCAACAACTGAATCTGTCTGCAACTCTCCTTCTTCAAACACATTCTTTATGTGTCGTGAAATGGTGGACTTATTTCTTTGAAACAGTTCAGCCATCTGGTCGGCAGTGAGCCACACCGTATCGCCCGACAGGGTTACTTCTATCTTCGATTGCCCATCGGGGGTTTGGTAGAGTATGATGTTTCCTTTATCCTGCTGATCGTTCATTGTTCGTTCTCCTTTTCATCAAAGTTAAGCATACCGTTGAATGCTTTGTTGTTATTACTGGCAGCACTGTTTTCTTGTTCAAGAGCGACATCTTTTTTCTTTGGCAGGATGCGCTTGTAGGCGTTGTATATGGCTTGCGGAAGAGCGCAGAGCTGAACCTTGTCTGCAACTTCTTCAAATTCGCCCTCCCATGGATCTTCGCTTGGTGAGAACACATACACACGCATTTTTCCCTTGTAATCAGTCTTTCGGATAAGGTCTGCCAACAGCGGCACTGCCTCTTCCTTATATATAATCATCATGCACTTCTTGCCATCGTTGAAGTAGCGGAACACATTCTTGTAAGTCGGTTGCTCGCCGAACTTAGATTGCTCAATGTAAAGGCCTTCTTTAATGCAAAGCATATCGGTGGAGAGGTTCATCAACTGACGCATATTCTTCATGCTCCGGTTTTTGCCGACAAAACTTGTACGATAGTAGCGCAGGGTGTTATTCTTCAACCCCGGCACTTCTTCACCTTTAGGTGTGGTGTAGCCGTTGATTACCCTTTTATTTCGTTCGTAGGTTACTTCTTCGCAAATATTGTTTTCGTTGTTGGTGACGAGGATACACTTGCGGTGTCCGCCGTCTTCGGCGTTGAGTTGCATCGTGGCGTGAAGAGTGGTGCCGGAACCAGCGAAGAAGTCGAGGATAGTAGAACATTCAGGTATTGTTTGTAACATATAATGCATAATAGAAGTAGGTTTGGGATAATCAAACGGAATTTCCTTAAATATGGCCCCTAACTCTTTTTTTGCATTATCGTTAGAAAAACAATTCTCAATCAATTGGATTGACTGAACTGGCTTGATTCTTTCTTTTTCAGCAATTTGATAATCATTACCAGTTTTTTCAATGGTTACTCGTTGATAAGTTTTTGTGTAAATTCTCTTACCGTTGCGTCCATCCTTCACGACAATAAAACCGTTGTCAAATCCAAATTGAAATAATTCTTCACTCCATCTCCATGCCCAATCAGCCCTTTTATGGTTTCCTTTTAAACGTTCTAAATGTTTTTCATAATCACCACCAGGATAAAAAGTTTCGCCATTAATTGTGATAGGATAATCTAAACTTGTGCTATAGGATAAACTATCATAATCTAAAGTTTGATTCAACTTATATTTTCCTCTCTTCGAATAAAACTCATCTATATTCTTAAATCCGACATCATCGTGAGGGATGCCCGTAATTGTACATATTGATTCATCTTTTGCGAATATCAATACATAATCATGGTTTTGAGCTATTTTGTCTGTTGTCTTACCCGAGGCTTTAGTTATTCTAGGCAGGGTAGAGATATAATTATTTACACCAAAAATCTCATCACACAACAACTTCAATTGTGCCTGTTCATTATCATCAATCGAGATAAAGATAACGCCAGGGTCAGACAGCAATTGTTTGGCAATACGCAACCGCTTGTTCATAAACGACAACCATTTGGAATGGCGGTAGCTGTCTTCCTTGTCAACAATACGGTCGTTATAAACAAAATCCTTGTTTCCCGTATTGTACGGAGGATCGATATAAATCACATCAATCTTTCCCTCATGCGTATAGGCAAGTGCGGTAAGGGCTTCGAGGTTGTCACCCTCAATCAGAATATGGTTGGGCGCATCGGCATCATCGCAGATTATGGCTTTCGTGGCATCCTCTATCAAAACCGGCAGCTCATCACGCAAACGCTCCTCCACATCCTCCGGTTTGTCCTCCCACACAAGACCATATTTCTTTTGCTTGCGCAGTAGTCCCAACAGTTCCGACTTTTCTTCATTGGTCAGTCCATCGAGTTGCAATATCTTATTGTATAGTTCCTTTTTGTTCATATCCGTGTACTATCATTTAACAAGTCTGACAGTTTGGATGCTTTTCTCCAAAGAGGAGTTCAACAATTCTTTCACATCAACATTCAGCACATTGGCAATCTGTAACAGAGTTTCCAATCCCGGTTGCGAAGTGTTTGTACACCATTTGGAAACTGTCGCAGGGTCTTTTCCCAATTGTTCTGCTAGCCATTTGTTGGTTCGCTTCTTTTCAACAAGAACCACTTTGATTCGATTTATGTCTTTCGTCGCTTCCATTTTGGATTATGTTATTTACCTTATTGCACAAAAGTAATGATTTTATTTTGTTTAGGCATCATTCAAATTATATGATTTTTCATTGAAATTGCGGATTAGTTCAATATTCCTGCTTGTCTATGGTTCTTGCGACACATGTTCGACTGTATTGCTGTCGGACGCAGTGTTTTTCATAACATTAAGGATATACCTACACGAAAAATGTTGCGTTTCTATTTGGATTCTTCAGCGTTAAAATGGATAATCCTATTCATGGGGACCGGTCGGGCTGTGGCGGCCGCTACGGGCAGGCCGGTATTTTGAAAAATCTCCGTGCTTTTTCCGATTAGCACGGAGCTAAGTTGTTTTTGTGCCGTTTGGTGGAGGCTGGGATGCCTGGCCGCACCTCGGCCGGTGGGATTAAAATTCGAAAAACGGGCACTTTCTGACAGATATTTCGTATCTTTGCTAACCGCTATGCCGCGACAGATTAACCATGGTGTAGCGTAAAAGCAGATTACTTTTATGAGTGACGAGAATATAGAGCAATCCAGGGAGGAACATTCGGCTTATGTTCCCTCGGACCTGAAGGATGAGCATGTGAAGCACCAACTTACGGGTATGTATCAGGACTGGTTTCTGAATTATGCCTCTTATGTGATTCTGGAACGTGCAGTCCCTCATCTGGACGACGGACTGAAACCTGTACAGCGCCGCATCCTTCATGCCATGAAGCGTCTGGACGACGGGCGGTACAACAAGGTGGCGAACATCGTGGGGCATACCATGCAGTTCCACCCGCATGGCGATGCCTCCATCGGCGATGCGCTTGTGCAACTGGGCCAGCGCGATTTGCTGGTGGACTGCCAGGGTAACTGGGGAAACATACTGACGGGTGACGGAGCGGCCGCCCCGCGTTACATCGAGGCCCGGTTGTCGAAGTTTGCACTCGACGTGTTGTTCAATCCGAAGACGACGGAATGGAAACTGTCGTACGACGGACGAAACAAAGAGCCTATCACGTTGCCCGTGAAGTTTCCGCTGCTCCTGGCCCAGGGCGCCGAGGGTATTGCGGTGGGACTTTCGTCGAAAATCCTGCCCCACAACATGAACGAACTGTGCGACGCGGCGGTCAGCTACCTGCACGGCGAACCGTTTACGCTCTATCCCGATTTTCTGACAGGGGGCAGCATCGACGTGTCGCGGTACAACGACGGCATGAGGGGCGGCAACGTGAAAGTCAGAGCCAAGATTACCAAACTGGACAGCAAGACGCTGGTCATCAACGAAATTCCGTACGGAAAGACAACGACCTCGCTGATAGAATCCATCCTGAAAGCGATAGAAAAGGGGAAGATAAAAGTGCGGAAGGTGGAGGACAATACGGCTGCCGAGGTCGAGATTCGTGTCCACCTGATGCCCGGTACGAGTTCGGACAAAGCCATCGACGCGTTGTATGCCTTTACGGACTGCGAGGTGAGCATCTGGCCGAACTGTTGCGTCATCGACGAACGTAAACCCTGCTTCCTGACGGTGAGCGACGTGCTGCGCCGTTCGGTCGACAATACGCGCAACTTGTTGCGCCGCGAACTGCTGATTCGCAAGGGCGAGCTGCTGGAGAGCCTTCATTTTGCGTCGCTCGAAAAAATATTCATCGAAGAACGGATTTACAAAGACCGCCAGTTTGAGAACGCCGCCGACATGGATGCGGTCTGCGCCCATATCGACAGCCGGCTCACTCCTTTTTATCCGCAGTTCGTGCGTGAGGTGACAAAAGAAGATATTCTGCGCCTGATGGAAATCAAGATGGCGCGGATTCTGCGCTTCAACAAGGACAAGGCGGATGAGCAAATAGCCCGCATGAAGGAGGAAATAGCCCGTATAGACCGCGATCTGGACAATATGGTGGAGGTTACGAGCAACTGGTTCCGCATGTTGAAGGAAAAATACGGCGCATCGTTTCCGCGCCGGACCGAGATACGTTCGTTCGATACCATAGAGGCTACCAAAGTGGTGGAAGCCAATGAGAAATTGTACATCAACCGGACTGAAGGATTTATAGGCACGTCGCTCAAAAAGGACGAGTTCGTGTCGAATTGCTCGGACATAGACGATGTGATCCTGTTCTACCGCGACGGAACCTATCGTGTGACACGCATCAGCGACAAAGTATTCATAGGCGAGACCGAACGCAGTAAGCAGGAGAAGAAGAAAGCGGAGGTCATCCACGTGGCTGTTTTCAAAAAGAACGACAAACGTACCATCTACAACGTGGTTTATCGCGACGGCAAGACCGGTTATTGCTACATGAAGCGTTTCAATGTGACGGCTATCACGCACGACCGCGAATACGACCTTACGCAAGGAAATCCCGGGAGCCGCGTCGTTTATTTTACGGCCAACCAAAACGGCGAGGCCGAGGTAATACGCGTCATGCTGAGGCCCAATCCGAAACTGAAGAAGGTTGTATTCGAAAACGATTTCAGCCAATTGCTCATCAAGGGGCGGCAGAGTATGGGTAACCTGCTTACAAAGAACGACGTACACAAAATTACGCTGAAATCGCACGGTGCTTCGACGCTGGGAGGCCGTAAGGTTTGGTTCGACCACGACGTGCAGCGCCTGAACTACGACGGACGGGGCGAATACCTCGGCGAGTTTTACAGCGAAGACCTTATTCTGGTGGTTCTCGACAACGGTGAATTCTATACCACCGGATTCGATGTGAACAACCACTACGAGCCGAACATCCTGCGTATCGAGAAATTCGACGAGCGCAAGGTCTGGACGGCTGTTCTCTACGATGCCGACCAGGGCAACTATCCTTATGTGAAGCGTTTTTACTTTGAGCGCAACTCGAAGCACTTCAATTACCTCG
>CATXZX010000016.1 GCA_958404085.1 uncultured Prevotellaceae bacterium
TGCCAGCCCTAATTTTAGCTGCGATCAAAAACTTTTATCGGACAGCAATATTTTTTAAAAAACCTCAAAGATTTTTCAAATTTTCGCCCAGATATTTTGAAAAATCTTTTTTAATGCTTATATTTGGAGCATTCAAACCCAACGTCTATGGAACAAACCAGACTCCGGTTCATAAATATTCACCATCATAACACTTTCAATCATGCGGACTGAATATCTTTTTACCTTTTTCTTCGCCATCTGTGCGGCATTCAACATTCAAGCACAGAACAACAAGAACGACCGTACAATTTACGGTGCCGTCGAGAACAAACTGACGCGCGAACCTTGTTATAATGGTACCGTCGATTTGTTGCGCCCGGACAGTTCGCTGATAGCTTCGTGCAAAGCCTACAAAAACTCATGGGATGGAAAACCGGTGGCGGGCTACCATTTCGAAAATTTAGCCAGCGGCGAATACATCCTCCGGTATACTTTCGATAATTTCCAAACGCTCTATCGCCCCATCACGCTTCAATTCAGTAAAAGAGAATTCGTCCGCAGCGTAGGATACGCCCGACTCGACCGCAAGCCCAAGGAAATCAAGTTGAAAGGAGCCACTGTAAGCGCTACAAGAATAAAAATCTATACCAAGAACGACACACTCATCTACAACGCCGATGCCTTCCAATTGTCGGAGGGTTCCATGCTCGACGCGCTTATCCGCCAATTGCCCGGCGCGGAACTGCGCGACAACGGGCAGATACTGGTAAACGGCCGCGTCGTGGAGAGCCTGTTGCTTAACGGCGAAGACTTTATACAGGCAGACCGCAGCATCATGTTGCAGAACCTGCCTTCGTACATGGTGAAGGACGTAAAAGTATATGAACGCGCACAAGGGCGCTTGGACCGCTTCATGAACAGCGAGGACGCACCCAAAGAGATGGTAATGGATGTCCACCTGAAACGCCAGTACTCCATCGGCTGGATAGCCAACGCCGAGGGAGGACTGGGAACCGAAAACCGATTCATGGGACGCGTGTTCGCGCTACGGTTTACGCCCCACTCGCGCATCACGCTGCTCGGCAATGTCAACAACGTAAACGATACCCGGACGCCGGGCGAAACAGACTCGTGGACACCCGACCTGCTGGAAGGAGGACGCCGGACCGACCAAATTGCCCTCATGGACTACATGGTGAACGATGTCAATAAGAAGTTTTATGTAAACGGTTGGGCCCGTTTCGACAATACCCTTGCCAACAACGAATTCCGCCGCAACCGCGAAAACTTCCTGGCCTCGGGCAACACCTTCGAACGCACACAAAGCCATAGCCGCGAGGAGTGGCTGCGCCTCTTCACGACCCACGAATGGCACCTGTTCGCCGGAAGTAACTTCCTGAAGCTGTCGCCCACCTTATCTTACTCCCTCGACCGAAACAACGGAACGACCACCGGTGGAACATTTCTGGAAGATCCGCGCTATCAGAACAACAGCGACCTACTGGACAGCCTCTACAATCCACAATCGGGCGCACTCATACGCCGCATCCTGCTCAACCGGAGCCACCAACGCTCCAACTACAAGTACGAGAAGCTCGATGCCAATGCCGACTTTCTCTATACGCACATTTTCCACGTCTCCGACGACCGGTTCGAAGTAGGCATGACAGGTTACTACAGCAACCAGGACGAATACCGCCTGCGCCGCTATCGGCTGGACTACCCGCTGGACGGAACAAAGCCCGTAGACTTCCGCAACGAATACGACAAAAGCCGTCCCGAAAGGGCGAATGCGTGGAACGGAGTGCTGCGCTACCGTTACCATGCCACGGACAAACTGACCCTGACCCCATCCTATACGTACACCCACCGGTATAGACTGGAGCGGAGGTCGCTCTACCGCATCGACCAGCTCGACGGTTGGGGCGAGGACACGGAGACCGAATTCGGCGAACTGCCCTCCACGACCGACTGGAAGCTGCAAACGCTGGACGAACGCAACAGCTTCGAATCGCAGACCAAGCAGGAAGTTCACCGCGCCAACCTGATGGCCCACTGGAAGAAGCAGAACAAGAAAAACAAGCAGGAGATAAACATAAACCTACCGCTGGAGTTTGTCCGCCACACGCTCGACTACCGGCGCGACGGGGACAGATGGACGCCCTCGCGCAACGCCACCTTCTTCAAGCCCAACATCCAGTACAATTACACAAGCAAGGACTACCGCACCTTCGTAAAGGCGCAGTACAGCCTGAACGCATCCATGCCCGCCATGCTCCGGCTCGTCGAGTTCCGCGACGAACTCAATCCGCTGAACATCACGCTGGGAAATCCCGACCTGAAAAATACGCACACCCACAAGGCCGAAATCAACTACCAGCGGCGTACACCCAAAAAGCAACGCTACTTCAACGCCGGTCTGTCGGCTTCGGTCATACAGGAAGCCATTGCCATGGGATATACATACGACCACACGACAGGTGTGCGTACATCACGTCCTGAAAACGTGAACGGAAACTGGAACCTCAATGGACAGATAGGATACAACACGCCCCTCGACAAAAACAAAAGATGGACCCTAAGCACACAAACCAGTGCCGAATATTCACACAACGTAGACCTGCATGCAACCGAAGGCCAGGAAAGAAGCGGACGGAGCAGCATCGGATGGACATCACTGAGCGAAGAGCTGAAGGCCGACTACTCCTTCCGCCGGCTTACGATAGGAGCCAAAGTAAAGGCCACATGGGGACACGCCGATGGAAGCCGGACCGATTTCGAGACCATCAACACGGGTGACATGATATATGCCCTGCGCGGCCAGTTGCAACTGCCGTGGAACATCAAGCTGGGGACAGACCTCAACCTCTACAGCCGACGCGGATACAACGACCGGGCCATGAACACCGACGACTTTGTATGGAACGCACGCATAAGCAAGAGCCTGATGAAAGGAAACCTCGTCATAATGGCCGACGGGTTCGACATCCTGCACAACCTTTCGAACGTGACACGTACGCTCAACGCACAAGGACGTACCGAAACCTACCGCAACGTCCTGCCCCGCTACGTCATGTTCCACGCCATCTACCGCCTGAACCTGAAACCCAAGAAAAAACCGGGCGAGTAACGTCCTAAAACCCCACTTCGCGCCCGGAGCAACAAACTCCGGGCGCGTTTTTTTCTACCGATGCCCGGGCAAAAGTCCATAGGCCGCGGCACAATCAGACCCGGACAAAGCAAGTACGCCGTCCGGGCCTGACTTTTTATTTTCCGGGCCAGTTTTTTCGAAATCCGGGCCTCCTGCTGCGCCCTACCTCAAGACACCCGTCAAACGACCTCCCCATCTCCGAAAAACTACTCGGCGAGTAGGTTTTTCTACTCGGCGACTAAGAAATCCTACTCGCCGAGTAGTTTTTACCGGTCGCCGGCCTATCGGAACCGGGCTGCTACACGGCGGTAGGTAGGAGCATCGATGCCATGCTTTTCGCAGGCATCGAGCAAATCGAACAACTGTCCCTGTATTTCAGACACGTGTCCCCGGGCCAGGTCTTTCTGCAGCGATGCCGTACTTGCAGGGGCGAGTGCGTCGATGATACGGAGATTCGCCTCCACCGGGTCGTTCTGGAAACGTATGCCGAGGCATTCACCCAGTGCACAACTCTCCCGGGTAAGACCTATAAACACATCGCGCGGCTCGCCAGGCACCTGAAGGGCCCCCATCGGCACATCAAAATAAGCTCCCGTACAGGCCATCGCACTGATAAAGCCCCATTTTACAAACGTATCGCGGTTAATATCATCGGACAAGACGGCATGGATGCCCGCGTCCTGCAACATCCGGCGAATCGCCTCGAGCCGTTCCATTCCCACGCCATCCTCGGGGCGCGCGCCGAACACAATCTTAAAGACACGGCCCATCTGCGTAATTTCACCCGGCGCATTTACAAAACCTACGATGTAAATGCAACCGTCTATGACATGCACGCCCGGACAACTGCGGGCTATCCGCAGTCCCGTCCCGTAGACATTGAGTACCGGAAGCACCACCGTGTCCGGACCCGCGGCCCGCGTAATACACGGCACTACGGAATCGATGGAATAGCCCTTTACCGTTACAAACACCAGGTCGGCCTTTCCTTCGAACTCATCGGCCGTACAGACATACAGCAGCGGGGCATCATCCGTCCCGCCCCGGGCAAACACATCCGGCGAATAGGGCCTGCACGGTATCAGCCGCTCGCCCTGCAAACCCGAATGAAACTTCAATCCCTCGGCCAGCATCTTGCGCAAATGTTCGCCACGCGCCACACACGCTACCCGATGTCCGGCCAAAGCCAGGAATGCGGCAATCGACCCGCCCACTCCGCCGGTACCTACTATCAGACAATTCATAATCCGTTCCGTTTTATTTATGATTATACACGTTTTCCTTGTTACACACCGCCCTGCCTTCAACCGCACGTAGAAGGCTCTCGCTCCACATCCAGCTCTACGGACACACCGTCGCCCTCGAAACCCACGATGGGAGGCGCCTCCTTCGTCAGACGTATCGTCAGGCGGACAATCCGCCCGAAGCGTCCGAACAACGTCTGCGCCATACGGGCGGCTGCATGCTCCAGCAATCGGGAGGGAACATCCATCTCCCGCCTCAGACATTCGTACACGTCGGCATAATTGACCGTCCCATCCAGTTTGTCGTGCCAAAGCGCCTCGTCGGCATCGCAAAGCGTAATCCTTAGATCGACATAAAACGTTGCGCCGGTCGCCGTTTCCTGCGCCAGCACACCGTGACGGGCATAAAAACGCATCCGCGGCATGCAAATAGCTACCTGATGAACTTTCATAAGAACCATTTTAACTCTAAAAGGCAGCAGGCGCAATCACCCACCATGGCGACACGACGCCTGCTGCCGGATATTCGTACTATCGGGACTGCGGCAATCAGCGGCTCAAGAATCTCTTTTGCAGGGAGACGGTGCGGACACCCGTTCCGCCTCCGAGGGTTACGGGAATATCTTCGGCCAAAACCACATATACACGGTCGATGCACCCTTCGGCAGGGACGATGTTCAGTTTTCCGCCTTGCAACTGCGCCCGACAGTTGACAGCCGTAAAACTGCCGTCCGGCTGCTGGTGTACGTAAGCGGATGTAAGCAGCACCTCGCCCAGGCATTTGAAGATTTCGTGTACGTCGTTATCGCAACAGCCGCCGTCGTAGCCCCAGTATCCGGTACTCCATTTTCCGGGAACCGTACGATACCAGCCGCTTATCATCGGCATGTACTGCTCGCCGATGACCTTGTAAGCGTATTTTCCCTTCCCCGGTTTGTCGGGGGCGGCCTCAAACACGCCGGCCTTGATGTACGGGTCGCAGACGAATGCCCAGTTAAGTTCCGCCGTCTCAGGGTTGATGAGCTGGATACAAGTACCTATGGCATTTGTCATCTGGCGCAAGTACTCGTAGCGGCCCGTCAGCAAGTACAGGTTGCGCAGGCCGTAAATGCGCCACGCCGACCAACCATGAGGCGAGTTCATCATGTCCGGAAAAGTGAGTATGTCGTACTGCGCTTCCCAATAACGCATAGAACCGCCGTGCATGCGCGAATCGGGCACGACGAGCTGCGACAGGCAACGGTGCATGTCGGCCAGTGTGACTGCGGCCTGGGTGTAACGGGCACGTTCGGGCGAACCCTCCGGATGCAGCAGGGCAAATTCGGAGAGCTGCGTGTAGGAACAGGATATCATGCCGTCCTCAAACGTCATCTCGCCCTCCGTCTCGATGTTGTCCAGATGGCTGGCCAGGTCGTCCATCGCCATTTTCACGGAGCTGTAATGTTTGTTGTACTTGTATTGCCATTCTTTCATCCCCTTATCGGCCAGTTTCTTCTCTTCGGCCATCACCTCCATGACGGCCTTTGCCACATAAATGACCGACGTGTAATGCGTCTTTCCGCTACGGTAAGCGCCGTCTTTGGACTGTTTATAGACAATGTAATCCGCCAGGTCGGCAGCCTGACACAGGCACTCGATCTGTCCGGTGGCACGGTATCGGCCGGCATGCAGGGCCGCCATCATCGCGTGGTTCTGTATGCGGTCTCCAAACGCGGTGGGACGGTTTGTAGAAGGGTCGTACATCAGCGGATAGACGGCGTTGAACAAGCTGTCTACCGACTGGTCTATACTTTTTTCGGGGAAGAGTTCGCGGGCCTTGTAGGCCGGGAAAAATCCATACCAACTCTCGGTGTGCGACGTCGCCTTCTGCGGATAGCGCACACTGGCCGTGCGGGCGGCCTTCAGGTAGTCGGAATAATGCGGGGCGCGGCAGGTCAGTTTCATCTCGGACACTTGTTTTCCGTGCGTAGCCCTCAGGGTATACATACCGGGCTTTGCGGGCGTAACGGACACGGCGTAACATCCCTTCCGCACGGAGGATGCCTTGAGCCTCTCCGTCCGGCCGTCGGGCGTCGTGAGGACGATTTTGGGAGACTGGGCGGCCATAAAGCTGACATGCGATGTCTCGCCGGGCGCCACCGTGTAGAAGTCGGCCTGCGGAACGGCAGCCTGCGTACGCCGGGCCGTCACGACGGAAACGTCCGCCAGGTTCGCGACCTCGTCGATGAAGATGCGCCAGGTACGTTTTTCGCCGCGCGCCAGTTTATACAGGGCCGGATGGCGCTGAGGTAGCGGCGCGGGATTGACAAGGTCGAGGGAAACGGTACGTATGCGGTGTCCGTGTCCGAAACTGTGCAATTGCCGGTCGTTGTTGTAGTGCAAATGATAGGATGCCACGGGGTCGGGCGAACTGACGGTGACGATGCGTCCCAAGGGAGACATGAGATAACCCCAGAAGTGCGTCTTCTCGCAACGCATCATTGTGGGAAAATACACATGATGCCACTGCGGATAATGGTCCATGTCGGTATCGAGACCCAACTGGAACGACAGTTGGAGGTCTGTGAGCGCCCGTTTGGCCTTGCAGCTGACTATCAGTTCCAATCCGTTGCCGCTGGTTTTGTACTGCAACGCATAGTCCAACGAATCGTTCCGGCCCTGAAACGATTCGCCTCCTGCCTCCTCATCGAAAGCCAGCACCATCCCGTTTGCCAGCAAGGCCGGCCCGGCATGGCCGTCGCTGCGGAAACCGATAGGTTTGGCACGGCCGTCGACAGCCAGCAATTGCAGTTCGCTCAGGTGACCGTTCTTGTCAATAGCGGCCTTGACCGTTCCTTCCGGATTGGACAACGTATGCTGCGCATCGACGGACAAAGCTAAAGACAGGGCCATGAATGTACAGACTTGACGCAATTTATTCATAAGTTCGTTTGTATAATTAGATTTATAGTCACAAAATTAACCATAAAATCCGAGTTACACATCCGCCGATAAGGGAAAGTACACAAAAACGCCGTATAAGGTCGCCGGGCAACAGTCCCTCGGGGAAACAGCTCCGTGGTTTTTCGAAAAAGCTGCGGGATATTTTCAACTACAAGGCCGCGCGTTCCGCCGCGGTCATACCGGCACACGGGTCACACCTAGCACGGATGCGGGCCGCGGAGCATCTTGTGCGCTCCGCGGCCCGCGTATCAAAACCCGTATACTCGGGTTGCCAAATGTCAGGGAACAAGCGTTCCGTCGGCCTGTATCTTCAGGTAAACATCCGGCGTTCCACGCTTTTCCAGTTCAATGTCAAAATAGTCAACGGTAGCCGTTTCCACCCAATCCACATCGTCCGTACTGTAACCGGCATAATGTTCGTTCAGATAGGTCTGTACCGCTTCGGGTAGGGCTGCCGTATAGTCGGTCTCCGTCCTCACCCATGTGCCGTCGGGCCGGAACCAGGCCTCGGCCTCGCGAAAGTCGTTCCGGAACTCCGCCACAAAGAACTCGCCTTTCCGCTCCCATTCATGAACCGAAGCCGTCGCATATTTCTGCGTAAAGGCAGCCTGTACAAGAGCCGGAGCATCCAACTTGTGATCATCATCGCTGTCGCAGCTCTGCAAAGCGAATACGCTCAAGAGCAACGCCGTCACATAACATTTCAGTCTCATAGTGTCATTCGTTTTAAAAGGGATTATCAATCGATTTCTGTCACCTGGAATTTCGAATTAAACGTTATCTCCAATCCGCCGGACAGTTCCACTTCGTACGTTTTGCGTTTCTTTTCAATCTGCTGAATCGTCTTTCCGGGATAATGCGACTGCACATATTTCGAAATAGCCTGGGGAACCAGGGCGGCAGGCACCTTCGAATACTTGCAATCTATCTCCGTCCAGTTTCCGGCCTTGTCGAACTCAATCTTATCGCCATTCGTAAAAATCACGTCGTAGCTGCGGTCGAACAGTTCCGTTTCCTGTTTGACAAGGGCTACTTTCTTTCCGGCAAAATGTTTCGTCAGAATCTGCTGCGATACGGCCGGCAAGTCTTTTACACGGATCGGCTTGTCCGTATCGGAAGCGGCGAACGTCGCGGTCTGTACACTCAGAAAACAGAAAAGAATCATCATCCATTTTTTCATACTCATTGGTTTTAATCAGGTTTATACTTACGTTCATTTTGTACTGCAAAGATACCGGGGGATTCTGAAAAGATTTTGAAAAGAAAAGCATCCGCCCGTGTTTTTTTGTTCTTTAACAAACAAAAGACACGGGCGGAAGACACGGGCAAAACCGGAGCGTTTCTCCGGCGGATTCATTCTTTCATTTTCCGAATCTCGAAACCATGTAGCCCGTCGGCATACCGATAGGCGACGGACAGACCGTATAAGCGGCAAATGGCCTGCACGAGCGACAACCCCAGTCCCGTAGACCCCTCGCGGGTATGCAAATGATAGAAACGCATGAACACTTGTTCGCCATCCAACGGTTCGGGCAAACCGCTGTTGCGGATGCAGAAACTGTCGGCGTCGATAGACAGACGGATCACACCGCCGGGCCGATTGTGTACAAAGGCATTTTTCAGCAGATTGGTCAACAGCGTCATGGCCAGCGATTCGTTCATCACGCACCCGAAGTCTCCTTTTTCCTCCACCTGCACATCCAGGTGCATCGAGGCATACACTTCGCGATAATCGTCGAGGCAGTTTGCCAGCAATTCGTTCCACACCACCGGACAGACCTCTGTAAACTGGTTGTTCTCAATCTTCGAGAGCAACAATAGCGAACGGTTCATCCGCGTCAGGTTCTCCAGCGTACGGTGTATCTTCAACAATTCGCCCAACTGCTGTTCGGTCAATGTTTCATCCTCTACAAGCATCTCCAGGCGGTTCCGGCAAATGGCCAGCGGCGTCTGCATCTCGTGCGAAGCATTGCCGATGAACTCCTTTTGCTGCTCATAAAGGCGCTCGCTGCGGTCGGCATTCCGCCGGACCGCCTCGTTCAGAATACGGAACTCGCGGATACGGGTCGGATTATGCAACGGTTCGTTCTTTCCGCCGAGCCGGTAGCCGTCCATCCAACGCAGCAGGACATAAAGGGGTTGCATATTGCGATGAAAAATCAGGACATTAATCAGAATGATCGTCAGCAGAAGCGTGACATACAGAAATACGACCCAATAAAAAATGGCTTCGCAAAGATCTTCTTTCTCAATACTGGGAATCGAAACTTCCACCTCCCGATAGCGCCCGTCGCCGGTCTTGAAAATCGTTGTCAACACACGGGCCGGCTCCGTTTCTTTTTTTTCTTTAATATATACCTCGCGGTCTTCGTACAGGATGTGCGGACGACTCAGGGCATACGCTTCGGAAACATCACGCAGATAGTACTGGTTGTTTGAACCGCTTGCCGCCGAAGGCAACTGCTGCCCCGCCAGCGAACGTATGATAATCAGTTCGGTATAATCCTCGAGCGAATCGTCGACCTCATCGTTCACTTCCTCTATCAACGCCACGTAAAAAAATACGGCCCACAAGGCCAGCACCACCGTCAGCACCAGCGAAGTACGTATAACTACTCCATGCAACAGTTTCATTCCGCCTCCATTTTATAACCGAATCCATACACAGTCTTTATCTCGACGGAGGAACCGGCCTCCTTCAGCCGTTTCCTTAAATTCTTGATCTGCGCGTATACAAAGTCGAAGTTGTCCGCCTGGTCTATGTAGTCGCCCCACACGGCTTCGGCCAACGTATGCTTGCCTACCAGACGTCCGGTCCGGTTCATAAAATAAAGCAGGATGTCGTATTCCTTACGCCCCAGTTCCACAGGACGGCCCGCCACTTCCACCCGGAACGAATCGGGATAGACCGACACGTTGCCGCAGGAGACGACCGATTCTCCGCCGCGCTGCTTCCGGCGCAACACACTTTTAAGTCGGGCATGCAGTTCGGCCAGGTGAAACGGTTTGGCCAGGTAATCGTCCGCTCCCAGGTCCAGGCCCTCCACTTTGTCCTCGACCGAATCTTTGGCCGAAAGAATAATCACATGCGGCCGGCGGTCGGCAGCCTGCAAATTGCGAAGCAAATCCAGCCCGTTGCCGTCGGGCAGCATGATGTCCAGCAATATGCAGTCGTACTCATAGCCCATAGCCTTGCGATAGGCCGTACGATAATCGGGTGCATTCTCTACCACATAACGTTCCTTCACCAGTGAACGGGTGATTATTTCGCGCAAATCGGCGTCGTCTTCTACAATCAAAATCTTCATAGTTTCCGAAATCCAGTTGAAATTTGCAGACAAAGTAACGACTTAATTCTGAAAAAAGGCTGAAAAAACGCCTCTTTCCATTTTCAAATAAATAAAGTATCTTTGCAAACTCCTATTCCATCGGCATGGAAATCATTCGTTACGACAAAAACACTCACTTAATCCATCATTCCGCATGAACAAACCGATACTCATCTTCATTTCATATCTTCTGGCCGTCAACATCATTACGTTTTTTGTTTACGGCATCGACAAACTGAAAGCAAAAAAGTCGCTATGGCGCGTACCGGAATCGACACTGTTGCTGCTGGCTGTGGCCGGCGGAAGCATAGGCGCCTGGACCGGCATAAAAGTCTGGCATCATAAAACCAAACACAAAAAATTCAAATACGGCGTGCCGGCCATCATAATCCTGCAAGTTGCACTGTCCGTAGCCGCTATTCACTTCTGCATGACGCACAAAGCGGACCATACGCTGTCCGAAATCCGGCAGAACCGGTTGCAACAACAGATAGACAGCTTACTGGCCGATGTTCCGGCCGAGGTTGGCGTAGCCGTCACCTGCGAAGGACGCAAAATATGCGGATTCAATGAAAACAAACGATTCCCGATGATGAGCGTTTACAAGTTGCACCAGGCCGTGGCCGTACTCGATTCCCTGAACCGCAGCACGCAATCGGCCGACGACCGGATCACCGTTACAAAACAGATGCTTAAAGAAAACACATACAGCCCGCTGAGAGAGCGCTATCCGGAAGGAAACATCCGTATGTCGCTGAAAGAACTGCTACGCTACTCGCTCGAGCAGAGCGACAACAACGCCTGCGACATCCTCTTCAGCCTGTTTGGCGGTAC
>CATXZX010000017.1 GCA_958404085.1 uncultured Prevotellaceae bacterium
CGCCTGGGGCGATAGGATGCTGTCGACCCAGTCTTTTCCCAGGTCGGACGTTACATTCTCGCTGAACAGGGCAGAAGCATAGCGGGACTGATATTCGAACTTGTTGTACGAAAGCGACGGGCTCAAATCGAGGCTCTCGAACAGTCCCGAGAGTCTCCTCAAGTTGATAGTATGGTCGGTATGGAGCGACAGGTCGCAACTGTGCGACTTATGAAAGGAGTTCTGGAACGTATTGCCGCCCGTCAGGTAATTTTCGCGGAGCGATGTAGTCTCCACGTTCTTGCTCGTATGCGAAAACTCGAGGGTTCCCCGGGCACTGATGTGCCCGTTCTTGCTTTCGGCCTCATACCGGGTACCGGCCAGTGTGTTGACCGGAATGCCGTCGCCTGCAGACTGCGGATTCCAGTTGCCCCGTTCACCGGGCTTGGCTATGTCGTTCAGGTTGTTACAGTTTACATAGGCATTGGCCATGGCGCGCTCCGACATGCCCAACACAAAGGCCCGTAGCATGAAACGCCGGTCGGTACCGCCGCCCGCCTCTACATTGGATATGATGCTGTTGAGGAATTCTTTCTTGAGATTCACGTCCATTACATAATACTTCTTCAGCGGATCGATTTTGCCGCCCTCCGTTTCGTACACCTTGAGAGCTTTTACGGTGAAATACGGCAGATTCTCGAGAATAAGCTGCCTGTTGTTGTCGAACATGCGCTTGCCCTGTATCAGGAGTTCGTCCACCTTGCGTCCGTTGACAAAGATCTCGCCGTTCTCGCGCAGTTCCGCTCCCGGAAGCTGGCGTATCAGGTCGTTCAGCATGGAGCCGTCGGGCAATTTGAATGCCGACGCGTCATAGATGAGGGTGTCTCCCCGATAATAGAACTTCAGCCGGGTTGCCTTGACCGCCACCTCGCCCAGACCTATCTCCTTCATGGGCGGCGGCATCCTCTTCATATAGGTTACCGGCAGCAGGTCGTTGCTGTTCAGCTTCACCGGAATCGTCAGCGGATGGTAGTCGGGGTGCGTAAACTTCAGGAAATAGTTGCCTTTCGGATAGATATTCTTGAACATGTAGCCGCCGTCTTTCCCGTTCATGCCTTTTCGGACAGCCTGTATGGAGTCGATGACACGATGCTCCGCATCCATCAGAAAAACCCAGGCACTGTCTATCGGCGCACGGGTAATCAAATCAGCCACATGGCCATACGCCGGATACTTGGACACCTTCTGCGCCGCAACCGCACACGCAAGCGATAAAAACAGGAACAGAGAAAAAATACGGGACATAGGCTTATAGTTTTTTTTAGTGAATAAATGCTGAGGACAAAAAGCAACAACACGACGGTTACGGGCTTCATCGGATTTTCAGTTTATAGTTTGAGTACGCATTGGTATACGGTTTCGTCATTCTTCAATGCCGAATTTTCATAAACTGAAAACCTCGAACTGTATTACAACACGGCAAATATACGAAGAACAAGGAATTACACTCCTGTTTACATCTTCTTTTTTTTAAATATAAAAAATAAAGATGTAACGAAAGGCACGTTAAGCAAAAAAATCTCCGCGCTCTTTTGAAAAAGCACGGAGATTTTTTGAAATATGAGGCTCGGGGGAGGAATTACTGCGCCTTCACGACTTTGCGACTGAAGGAACCGTTATCCGTCGCCACGTGGATAATGTATACGCCCGTCGGAATCCTGCTGACATCAAGCGTGACCTTTGTTGCGGCACGGGTCGAGGCGGCCACCCGCACGCCATTCGTCGAAACAACACGGACCTGCCTGATGACCTCACCGCCAGCGGTAACATTCAGTTTGTCCCGCACAGGCAACGGGGAAATCTCGATGTTCCCGTCCACCGTCACTTCTTCTACTCCGGTTACGGCTACCGTATACGAGAACTCAGCCACGTCGCTTTCATACATGCCGGGGGCGACAGCCATTGCCTTAATGGTTACACGCTCATTGACAACGATGGGCGTACCGTCGTAGACTTTGCGGGCATCGGTGTCGACGCAGGGACACGAACCGTCGAGGGTATAGTAAATAGTTGCCCCTTCCGTAGCACAGGACAGGGTCACTTCCGTGCCTTTGGCCACAGTCGTGCCCGAAGCGATGCTCGCCGTCGGAGTCGCCACCGTCATTTCCTCTTTCTGCTTTACATTGACGACAGTCGTTCCCGACAGGTCGTAGCCATCGACGGTAAAGGTAACGGCAGCCGCACCGGGCAGTTCGCCAGTCACACGAATCTCGGCCCGCCCCTTTTCATCGAGTACGGCACTTGTTGCCCCGGCAGCGAGAATCAGGGAAGACGATGTACGGACCTTCAGGACCTTACCGGCCGCGGCCGATGCGGGAAGCACGGCCACCGTGAGGATACCTTCGTCGCCATAGCCTATCACAGCCACCGAATCGCAGACAATCTTGCGGACTTCCTGCTCTATCGTAAACGATTGCGAGAAATTGTCCTGCATCCGTATGCCGGCGTAGCTCTTCACGCGGTTGCTCACCGTCACAGTCACTTCCGTAGCGTCGAACGGCTTCGCGGCGTTGAAACGCACCTTCGAAGCAAATGTTTCCGTGGCGCCCTCGTGGCTCACTTCTTCGTTGAGCAGCGTAATCGTGCCTTCCACATTCTTGCCGTCCGCCGTCACGGTGATATGCTCCGCAGTGAGCAGTTCGGGTATCATGTACTTGTCGAACTCAATCTCTACGGCATCCTCGAAAGCACGTGCGTTCTTCACGTTCGGCTGTACGTTCTGCTTCATGGCAATGTTTACTTCGAGCTGCGGAGGAGGCACGGGCAACCACTCGGAATAAGTGGTTTCGTAGCCTTCTTTCTCAAACTTCACTTGCCAGAGGCCTTGGGGAACGTCCCAACGATACATACCGTTTTCGTCCGTAAAGAGGGGATTCTCCTGCGCATACTCGGCAGCGTCCCACTTCACGATGTTCTCGTGCAGGTCTCCGTACATATCCTCGACAGTTTCCTTGTAGTAACAAGTAGCGGTCACGCCTTCCAGACGGTTATTCGCCACGGCCTCGTAGACGTAGCCGGAGGGGTCGATTCCAAATTCTTTATCAGGATTATTTGAAGGATGTTTGCCACCGTTGTGCTTTTTATCGTCATCGGGGTCCGGCGTATCGCATTTTGGACTCTTTTTCATTAAATCCAACATCTTTCTCATATTCTCGGCGTTCTTTTTCTTGAACTGATTGCCGACAACATCCACGCCCCATCCGGCAATTCCTGCACCTAATGTAAACAGCAACGACGTACCCAGTGTTTCGGGAGCCCCGATGACTCCTGCCGCACCAATCACAGCCACCGCACCGTTGGCTATCCCTATTCCCACATTGCGCTTCATGTCCTGTTTCTGAAACTCCAATGCCATTTGTTCAAACCTGGCCGCCTCGTCATGCTCACACAGCATATACATATCTCCTATTAAGTCCGTCCATTCATCATAAGAGCCAAAACCATCCGTCAGACTGCGATGTGTCTGTACCGCAGTACCTATACCACCCAAAATACTACCCGTTCTTTTTACTCTTTGTCCCCATTTACGCGCATTGATACGATGCTCGTAATTACTTAGTCTTTCGTCATACATCAGTTTTATGGCGCGTTCTTGTCCAGGTAACTTCCGGGTTCTCCTACATACATCACTTAACATTTTATTTTGACGTACATAATAGTTATCCGCTTCTTTCAGCCAGGCTTCTACTGTCTTAAATGACATGTCTGCCGGATTTCCGAATTGCGAGATATAATCGCAGAGCTGATTGCCAAATTCCCTGAACGAATTTATCGTATTATCCGGCTGACGTACTGCATCCCCCCAATGAACCCTTATTACATCGCCGGTCATTTCATTGACCAAATCTCCTGATAGAAGGGTATGAGTTTCCGAATCAGGCGTATTGGATGTATTGAATTCACCAGTTTCTGATACATAGACTCTCCATTTGTCACCCTGAGACGGATTTTCGTCATTTGAGTTCTTTATGTATTCTATTTTGAGGCCTGACGGGTTGTTCGCCTCTAATTCATAGACCATATTATTCTGTTTTGGCCTATCAGTCGGTGCAGCCCATTCTTCAAAAGGAACATTCGTCGGGCCGGGGCAATATGGCGGAGATTTCTTTTCTATATACGTTTTCCAAATAAAAAAGAATTCATCTTCGGACTTTGCCGTAGATAAAGAATCCGAATATGCCTGTTCTAAATCCGTGAGTTCAATATCTGTATCTCCATCACTTAACAATGAGTCTAATTGTAATAAGTTTTCATCTATAGGATCATAATCTATTACTCCTTTTTCTAACTCCGCCTTTACACTTCCAATAATGGGGGTTGTCTCGGAGTCTGCTTGAATGTCATAATATTCATCTGCTATCCGTGCAAGATTCGTTGTATCAAGTTCTACATCCGTATTTGTAAAATAATCCAGACTCACATTCACCGGCAAATCACCATCATACATATTGCCGAACTCACCCGACGCGACCCACAAGTTTTGTTTCGCATCGTATGTTGCCTCAAGCGGATGCCAGCCGCTCTTCGCTGTTTTTACATACAGAACGACATCCGAGATTTTCGTCGTATCGTTGTTCGTAAAATCAATTGTAAAGGTGAATTTCTTGTTGTAGATGTAATAAATGTAGTTTTCCCCTTTATTGGAAGGATTCAAAAAGTCAAATGTCAACTCGAATGTCTTGTGCATTTCCGGATTATCGTGGTACATCTTTACGACAGACACTTGTATTGCGTTCTTGTCATACATGCAGGAAACGCCCTCAGAAGTAAGTTCTATACCATTCTTCGTTGTTACCTTTGCACGGATTTGATGTTGTGACAAATTATAAGGTTCGTTCAGTTCACAGGTTGTCGCCCACGTACCATTTGCCAACGATGCTGTCTGTCCGATCAATACCTCATTGTCGTAAATCTCAATATCGCATTTGCCGACAGCAGTACCGCTAACAGGCAACGTTGTTTTCGCAACAGTAGGCGGAACAGAAATCGACAAGTCCTTGGCTGTATAGTTAGCCGAGCCTATCGGTTGTGTCATAGTCTCGCCATTCAAGTCAAACTGGGCGAATGCACTCGGCGCATACTCTCCTCCGCGCGTCGGGATAACGCAGAAACGCACACGGTCGGTATAGCGAGCCACCGGGATGGTCAGGCGAGTTCCGTTGAGCGTGTAGCTGCTTGTACCATTGCCTACCATCACGGAGTTTTCGACAAAGGAACAGGACTCGGGCAGGTCAACAATGAGATTGACATTGCTAACGCTTGTGGCGTACGTCGGCTTGAAGTCAAGATGTCCGGTCAGCGTCAGATAGTTTCCGGCTACAATGCTGGACTTATTGACTGTGAACGATGTATTGTCGCCTGTATAATAGAGTTTGCTCTCATCAAGTGTCGGTACCTCGTCGATGTTTACAACTGACACAATACCACTCTTCACCTCAACAGTATTCTGCGCATAGTCCGAGCCCGAAACAAGCCCCGTCTGCGGCAGCTGGCTAAGGTTGTAAATGGTATTGAAAAGCCTACTGCTGCCCATGCTGACAAGCGTATACTTTCCGTCGGCAAGGTTGCTGATGGTCAACGATGCGTTGCTATAGTCATACGACTTCAGCAACTTACCATTGGCATCATACAGCGAACCGACAACTGCGGCATTGCTATTCTTCGCAAAAGTAGCCTGTATCTTACCTAATTCTACGATATCGAATGTCGCACGAGCGCGTTGTTCCGCATCAACCGTAGCAGTTGCAGTCACAGGCATGAATGCAGACGTCTTGCTCGCCGCCGTCAGTTCCAACACATCGCCTTCCCCGACCTCTTCAAGCAGGACAATCTGCGGATACTGCACATTGAATTGGTTGATGTTTTGCTGCTTCGTCTTATTATATATGGTATAAGCGACATTATTATAGTCGCTGTACCAATTTTGCGTATCAGCCTCGCCATCCGCAGCAACGCTCGAAGTATAAGTGAATCCAAGCGAGATGACAGCACCGGTTATGGACTTCAGCGACACTTCAGGCACAGCAACAGTTTCCGCACCCGTCATCAGCGTATCGCATACGACGTTTTGGCTGATATAGTCGGAGGCAGCAATAGCCAACGAGGTAGGAACATTGCTGACCGTCAACGTATAGTTTCCGTTGGCATCGGTCTTTGTGCTGACCGTCTTGCTATACTTGCCACCAAACGTCTGCGAAGCACTGACTGTGGCACCGCCTAATGCGGATTGGGTCGTAACGTCCTTTACCTTACCGGTCAGTTGCACTTGCTTTATGGCCTCCAGCCGGCATTTGACCTCATTTCCGCTTGCAGAAACCATATATTCCGCCGACGCAGGCGCTGCGTATTGCATGGCAAGCTCCTGCGACAGCGTCACCCGATAAGCGAGTTCCGTTTCCGGTAACAGGCCCTTAAGACTATATGCCTGAGCCAGATAGTTTCCAACCTTGTCAGTCCACGTCACCTGGGTTTGTTCAGTCACGTCCTTACCATCAGGCGTAACAACAATAAGACTTACATCCTGCGGTTTGGCCAAAGACGCAAATGCGACACTCACATCCTCGTCCTTCACTTCCACCTTGTCAATCTGTCCGAACACGTCACCACGTTCGTTGCGCAGCACGACATTCCACGAAGTGTTACGAATGATGTTCGCAAAAGTATAGGAAGTGCGGTCCGTCATCACATAGTGCATGCGCTGGCCGCTCTTCGTGTTTGTCAGCTCCAGCCACATTCTGACATAGTCCGCCGCATTCGCTCCCGAGGGCAGAGAAACCGAAATACTGCGGATGTCCTCCTGTATCGGAAGCAACGTGAAATTCTTCCAACCGTCTGCATCTTGATATTGCGCAATGGATGCTGCGGGAACATAGACTACCAACCCTTCGGATACACCCTGAAAGACATCATCCTCGAGCGTCGGCGGAGTCATGGCATAGACAGTCAAGGCCGAAAGTCTGGAGCAGTCGGCAAAAGCCCGTCTGCCTATCTTCTCTATCGTAGCAGGAAGATAGACGCTCTCCAGGTTTGTATAGTCAAAGGCATACGACGGTACTTCCGTCACGCCCGTAACACGGCTCAAATCGAGCAGCGAACAATTCGTATAGTTATTGGCAATACCGAAATCGTTACCGGTTATCCGGCCTGCCACTACCATCATTTGCACATCGCTGCTGTTGCTGCCACCGATGGCCGACGAGATGGCACCCGACAACTGGCCCGACGTAAAATCATCGACAATGACCTCTCCGGTCTGCTTGTTCCAATGATTCCGATTCGGATTAGCCGGACTTGCGGGATTATACTCGAACACGCCGACCAGCTGCACATTGTGCGAGGGCATGACGAAATCCATACTCGGAGAGGTTGACAAAACGGAATCGCCTGCCATCCAATGTTTGAATACGAAATCGGTATTGGCGTATGCCCTGAGCGAATGGCCGCTACCGACAGCCAACCGTTCGTTACTGATGTTGAAACTGCCGCTGTTCATCGGTTCCGCCTTCAGGGAAAGCTGATATTTCAGCACCGGGTCCTGCGGGTCCGAAGGATTAGACGGACAATAGACGAACACACCTGTAATATCGACATTGTGCGACGGCATCGTATAATCGTATGATGCAGATTTTGAAAGTGTATCACCCCCACACAGCCATGCCACAAAAGCAAAATCCGTTTTTGGATAAGCCCTGAGGTTATATCGCTCGCCGACCGATACTTTGGTACTGGTGGTATTGAAACTTCCTCCATCCGACGGCGTGGCTTTCAGCGTAAGCATATATTTCGGTGTCGCCACATCCGGATCAGAAGGACTTGACGGATTATAGGCGAAAACCCCTGTTATTTCCACATCTTGGTAGGGCATGGTATAGGTGTAGGACGACGACTTCGACAGCGTATCGCCATTGCACAACCATGCCACAAAGACAAAGTCCGTACTTGGGTATGCCCTGAGGTTATAGGTCTTGCCACCGGCCATGCTTACATGGGTCGTATTGAAACTACCGCCGTCTGTCGGCGTAGCCTTCAGCGACAACGTGTATTCCTGTATCGGGTCGTCCGGAGCGGAAGGGCCCGCGGGAGCATACATTCCCAGTATTTGAGCCCAGGAATATACACTCATGACCAACAGGACTATCGCAAGAGATAATCTACTTTTCATTACTTCACAACGATTTTGCGTTTTACATCTTTAGCCTTGATGATATAAATACCTTTGGCCAGATTTACGACAGCGTCTGCACGGTAATTTCCGATCAAACGGCCGTCGACGGTATAGACCGCATAAGGCTCGCCGGCCGAAACCGTGCCGTTGTCCACACGCACCGTGCCGATGCCCGTAACCTTGCCGAACCTCAGTGTAAAGCGACTGTCGTGGTAACCTGCCGCAGCATTGAAACGATAGTTGTCTGTCAGGACTGTCTCCGTATTTGCCTCATGGTCTATCAGGACGACCTCGTCTTTTTCGGCCGTATTCAGCGAGAGCGTGAATTCGCCCTCGGCCGGAGCATAAAATCCGACTTTCACCTCTCCGTTCTCCAAAGGCCGCTCATTGATGGCGTATTTCACACCATCCTCAACCGTATAGACAAGCATGGAGGCATTATCGTCGGTTATAAATTTAGAAGCGTCCTTATCCAGCTCGTACACACGCGAGGCACGACCGTTCATCACGACACGCGTACGATCTGCGTTCGAGCCATCGCTCATGACGACATTGAACACTTTTCTGTCCGCTTTCACGGCCGTACGTACTTTGGCCGCTGCCTGCAAGGTCCGTACCGTCGCATCCTTCTGACGGCCAACCTTGTCGAACGTAATGGCGGCCTGGTCTACGGGACGCTGCACGAAAAACGACTGCATCGGGTGCAGGATATAAGCATCGTCAACAGGCGAATAGGCATCGTAACGGCCGTAATAACGATTCCAGACCGTAATCGGAGCCGTAAAGTCCATACTTCGGGTATCGTAGTAGCAAGGATAGGGATTACCGATCAGATTCCATGAACGGTTGTGTTCAAACTCGCTCAAATATTCTCCGAGGGGCATCACCACACTTTCTTTCTCGAACACCTTGTTCTTGTTCGTGTTATTGATTGCGGGGAGAGTGAAATCGGCGTTTTCTTTATTGCATTTCAAGATATAACCCTCGTACGCATGCATTATGCTGTCGTTTGTCAGGTTCAGCCACGTAGCCCCCGACTGCTGCGCACGGTTCAGTCCCGAATATTTACGAATGACAAACTGTACGCCGTCGGTACAAACGATGTCTGAAACCTTAACGTCGTATGGAAGTGATATGAAATACCAAGTATAGGTCGAATGCGTTCTAAACGTAGTCTGGACATTGTCGGCACGCATTGTTCCATTAGCAATAAGCGACGTAAAATGTGAATCGTATGAATATGGATTATTACCATTACTTCGACCCAAATCCTGATATTGTACATAATCGTGCATGGAGAATACCGAACTGCCGTTATAATCTAACGCTCCGCAATAATACTGCGTGGAACCATTGCGGTTCTGATTACGCCAATCCATAGTCAGGAAACAATCATCTGTAAATTCCGTAGCGTCATCAATCGTAGCATTGTCATAAACATACAAATTGGATGTTTTTTCCTCCAACGGCAAAATCGTATAGAACGCTTTCCAACCGCTCTCCGCACGATAGCGGTCAATAGACATTGCCGGAACATAGAGTTTGACGCCTGTCATCTCGCAGCCGTCCAATATAAAGCCGTAGTTATTATGAGTAGGCGGAACGACTGCGCGGCTTATCACCTTCTTGATGTTGGTGCAGACTCTGAAGGCTCGGTTCACACTAAGTAATGTACTGGGCAAATCGATTTCCGTCAATGCCGTACATCCATAAAAAGACTCGTTTTCAAAACTTGTAAGTCCTTCGGCAAATACGACTTTGGACAATTGTTTGCAATTATAGAAAGCACGACCGCTGATTGTCTGTACGTTTGGCAGACTGACAGCTGTGAGTCCCGTTTCACGGAAAGATTCATAACCGATCTTCGTTACGGACGACGGAATGTTCACGGCTGTAAGGTTTCCGCAATATTCGAAACAATTATCACTTATTTCGGTAACCGACGAAGGAATGTCTACACTTGTCAATTGACTACGGTAAAACGCATATTCGCCAATGGACGTAATGCCTTCGGGCAAGGTTATCTGCGAAGCTGCGAGCTGGGAAAAGGCTCCATAGCCAATCGTTTTCACCTTTGGCATCGTAATCTTTTTCAACCGATAACATCCCGCAAACGCATATTGGCCGATGCTGTTCATCTCGGGTAAAGACAGTTCTTCCAACACGTTAAAACCATTTCGGCCATCTAAGTTATTAGCTCCATCGAAGCGGTCGGGTATATCCGTAATGACGGCACGGGACAAATCCAGTTTGGTCAACTGCCTCATACGTTTGAACACGTTCAGGTCATCGGTATTGAGGTTGCCGGTAACCGTCAGTTCATTCACCTTATACCAGTTGTCCTCTTGCTCCAAAAGCAATTGTGCAAACTCGCCGGCCTTGGCCACATGGACCGTAATTTTTGTCGGTTCCGTACCTTCTGCATTGATCAACACATAGTTGCACCAATTTGAATTACCATAATAAGAGGCCAGATCGGCTTCGGGCACAAGAACTTTTGTCAAATTGGATGACTGATAAGACTCTATATTCAGGTAGTTGTTGACATGAAGGACCTTTACCGTAAAAGGTAAATAAATTAGCGAACGTATAGTAGGAGGAAGTATCAAAGAGGTAACACTTTTCGCATTGTCGAAGTCACAACGTCCATTATAACCAACAATGTTGACCGCATAACGACCAGATGAATAGAAGATGCTGTCAGGTATCGTCAGTTCACTACGTTGGGAGATAGCACCGCAAAAATAAACGTAAGAACCACCCTGAATGAATCCGAAAACAGTACCGTCATCAAGTGTAGCGGTCAATTTTGCATTAGCAATACCTGATGAGGTATTGGATGTCACCGTAACTGTCTCTGCTTTACTTTCTATAGGAACGACTGAAAACACGATTCCCAAGAACACAAATACCAAAAGGAATTTAGACTTCTTCATATTGTTTCATTTATTGTTTATGATTCATTTTCGGATGATGGTTTTTGCCGCGACTGTTCCGGCCCTAATAATTCTTTTCAATCATTCATTTCCGGAGTTATCCCGATATAGAAACGAGGACAACACAAGAATTTTCGTCGCACAAATATTAACAAACAAGATATTTACAAATGCAAATATACGCAAAGCGATATGAAATAGAAAACTTTTATGCAATAAACATATCGACATACAACGAAAAACACACAAAAACACTAAATAATACTATTGCTGTCCGATAAAAGTTAGTAAAGATATGAAAGTATGGCTCAACTGCTGAT
>CATXZX010000018.1 GCA_958404085.1 uncultured Prevotellaceae bacterium
GCATCGAAAGTAAATGTTATCAGGTATCCGATACGGTTTTACGCTTCAGTTATGCCTATCAGCCGGCTTATGGCGACGGAATAACGGCCGTTTTTGCACTTTATCGCAACGGTCGTCTGTACCAGAACAGCTATACCCTGCGTAAACCCGCCCCCGACAAAAAACTGAAACTGCGCTGGACGGCCTTCCGCAACCGCCTGCGCCCCGGACAACAGGAGGAATGGCGCCTGCAAGTGTCCCGTCCCGACGGAACTCCCGTACAAGCATCCGTAATGGCCACCTTGTACGACGCGGCTCTGTCGAAATTCGGCCAACTGGACTGGCCGCTTTACCTCAACTTCCCCCGCCGGCTCATGGGAGCATACTGGCGTACCAATTCGAACGACTTTGTCGGTCTGGATGGTGCAGCGCCCTACAAGACCCTGCGTGTCCGTCCGCTGTCGTTCAGCACGCTGGACCTCCAGCACGCAGCCGTTCCGGTCCTCTACGACATAGCAGAGACCAAAATGGCCTCCGGCGACGGCGCAAAGCGCATGTATTTGGGCTCGGTCAGCATGAAGAACAATATTGCGCCGCGCATGGCACAACAGGCTCAAGAGGACGTTGCCGTAATAAGCGAGGCATCGGAGGAGAAAGTCGCAGGCGATACCGGCGAAGTGCCTATCAATACGTCGCTCCTGCGGAGTAACTTCAACGAGACAGCCTTCTTCTATCCACAACTGCGCACCGACGCCAACGGAGAAGCGACACTGGCTTTTACGCTACCTGAGAGCCTGACTTCGTGGAACCTCAAACTGATGGCCCACAGCGCACTTATGGACCACGCCATGCTGGACACGACCATCGTAGCAGCCAAAGATTTCATGCTGCAAGGGAACATGCCCCGTTTCCTGCGCGAAGGAGACCGCACGGAGTTGGCCTTCACCGTACACAACAAGACCGTACGGACACTTAAAGGGCGCGTCCGTTGCGAACTGCTCGATGCCGAAACAGAAAAGCGCATCTGGAGCGGACAACAATCGTTCCAAACCGGACCGGACGGACAGCAGGTCGTTACCTTCAGCGTGCAGGCGGACGGAAAATACCCGCTGCTGATTTGCCGGACCATAGCAGAAAGCGATGAATTCAGCGACGGCGAACAGAACTACCTGCCTGTCCTGTCGAACCGGGTCGAGCTGACAGAAAGCATACCGCTCACGCTCGACGGAACCGGCACGCACACGTTCGATCTGAACAGACTTTATCAAAACAGTACGAAGCTGTCGGACGTACGTCTGACAATAGAATACACGGCACGGCCGCTGTGGTCCGTCGTACAGGCTTTGCCCGCATTGGTAAAACCTGAGACAGAAGACATTCTGACGCTGGCCTCAGCCTATTATGCAGCCTCCTTGTCGGAACAGTTGCTGAAAAGTTCGCCACTGATAGGCCGCATGGCCGAATACTGGAAGCGAACCGCCGACTCAGCCCGCACCCAATCGCCCCTGGAAAGGAATGCCGAACTCAAACAACTGCTGGCAGACGAAACGCCGTGGCTGCTCCAGGCGGAGGACGAAGCCGAACGTTGCCGCCGGTTGGCCGACTATTTCAATACCGATGCCGTCGATTACCACGTACGTATTTATATGGAAAAATTAGCGGCCCTGCAACACGAAGACGGTTCCTGGAGTTGGTTCAAGGGAATGGCTGCCAACGACTACATGACACTCAACGTGACCGAACTCCTTGTCCGCCTCGAACAGATGCTGGGCAAACACACCATGGACGCCCCCATGAACCGCGCCCTCGACTACCTGGACCAAACCGTACTCCGCCGCGTAAAAGAAATGCAGCAAGCCGAAAAACGAGGCAGCAAACCGGTGGTAAGCGAATGGTTGCTGCGCTACCTGTGGATAGCCGTCCATACCGACCGTAAGCCCCGGACGGATGTCCAGAAGGCCCGCACATACCTGTGCAGACTCCTGGCAACGCAACAGCGCGGCGGTTCGATGTACGAAAAAGCACTGGCCGCCACCGTCCTCTACCGCTACGGGGAGAAACAAGCCGCCGCCAACCGCCTGAAAAGCCTGAAAGAATACACCGTAGCCACTCCCGAAATGGGACGCTACTTCGATACCGACCGGGCGGTCGCTTCGTGGGAAAGTTACCGGATTCCGACTCAAGTAGCAGCCATCGAAGCACTCCGTACCGTCGACCCCGCAGACAAGACCACACGCGAAGAACTCCTGAAATGGCTCTTACAGGCCAAAAGAACGCAGCACTGGGGTAACCTGCGCAACAGCGTAGACGCTGTCTATGCCCTCCTGACGGAAAAGACATACAAGGATGGCTTTACCCCCGTGGAAACAGGTCGCGAGACAACGTTTGAAGTAAGCACGGCCAAAGGACGTATCCTGCCGATGGAGACAACGGCCCAGGACGGAACGGGATATTTCCGGGCCACGCTGAAAGAAACGGGTGCAAAGAACCGCCCCAACCGCCTGACGCTGACCAAGACGGATCCGCAACCGGCATGGGGAGCCGTCTATGTGTCGTATACCGTACCCGTTGACGACGTGTCGGAAAGCCATGAGGGACTGAACGTAGCGTGTACGTATTATCGCGAACAGAACGGCCGATGGGAACCGTTGTCCGGACGTACGACACTCACGCCGGGAGACAAAGTACGTGCCATCTATACGCTGACGGCCGACAGAGACTGCGACTACGTATGCCTGAAAGCACCCCGTCCGGCATGTCTTGAACCGGTCCGGCCACTCTCGGGCTACGACCGTTCGGCCGGCCTCGGAGCTTACCGCGACATCAAAGACGCTTCTGCGAACTACTACTTCGAACATTTTCCCAAAGGCAGCATCCGGCTGACCATAGACTACCGTGCAGACCGCAAAGGAACGTACCAGTGCGGACTGGCCACCTGGCAGAGTATGTACGCACCGGAGTTCACGAGCCACACGGCCGGTAAAAAAATTGAAGTGAAGTAACCCATGTCGTACCGGACCATTGCCTTTTGCCTGCTGTGTATAGCCCTGACAGCCGAGGCACAGCGTGTGACAAACGAACTCCGTCCCGTCAGGATGAAACAATGGCGCATCAAGCCGGCCAACTTCAGCGGCATCACGCCGCTGGGCGGCGGACGCTATGCCGTAGTAAGCGACAAGGAACGCGCCGACGGATTCTATGAATTCCAGATAGACCTGGATCCGACAGACGGACGTATACGGCACATCCAGCCGTACGGTTTTCGGGGGACGGCAGCGGTTCGTCTGTCGAAAAGCGGAGTCTCGCTGCGCGACTGCGAGGGCATCGCTTTCTGTCCGTCCTCCCATACGGTGCTGATTAGCGGCGAAGGCGACCAGGCCATAGCCGAATACAGCCGCCAGGGAAAAGCCACCGGACGGACCCTCCCCGTACCGGCCGCCTTCTCGGCAGACAGCATACAACCCAACTACGGATTCGAAGCCCTTGCCTACGACACCCTGCGCAATATCTGCTGGACGGTGACGGAAAATGCCCTGCGTAGGGATGCCGGAAGCGGCCCGTTTCCGCCCACACAGCCCCGGTTGCGCCTGCTACGTTTCAATCCGGACAGTACCATACAAACTTACGCATACAGCATGGAGCCCTGCCGGACCCATCGGAGGGGACGTCTGTTTGCCCACGGCGTGGTGGCACTGGCCACCCTGCCCGACGGCCGCCTGCTGGTACTGGAACGCGAGGTAAACGTACCGAAGAACTACATCGGCGCACGCTGCGACTGTCGTCTGTTTGTCGTAGACCCTCTGCACGCCGCCCCCCTTGCTACGCCGTCCGCACCAATCGCCGGAACACAGACTCCGTTACTTTCGAAACGCGAGCTTTGGAAAAAAACGACACGGCTGAACCTGACGCACAGGAACTTTGCCAACTACGAAGGCATGTGCCTAGCACCTTCCCTGCCCGACGGACGTTGGCCGCTCCTGCTTATCAACGATTCGCAAGCGGGTATGGGGAAAGGCCCGGTCCACCTGAAAGACTACCTGACAGTACTACTGCTCGACGGCATCTCGCTGTAAAAAGAAACAGCGGCGCAAACAGCGCGACTTCACAAAGTCCCTATTCAAAAACAGCGGCCTTCTATTTTCAAAAACCTGGGAGTTTGTTGAAAATAGAAGGCCGCTGTTACCGAACAAAAGCGGTATACCGCATCAGACATTCAGCAGTAACTCGACGGGACAATGGTCCGAACCGAAAATCTCACTGTGTATGGAGGCACCCGCAAGCTGTTTGTCGAGCCGCCGGGATACTAGAAAATAGTCGATACGCCACCCGGCATTTTTTTCGCGGGCCTTGAAACGGTACGACCACCACGAATAAGCGCCCTCCGACTCGGGATAAAAATACCGGAAACTGTCCGTAAAACCACTATCGAGCAGGCATTGGAATTTTTCGCGTTCCTGGTCCGTAAAACCGGCATTCATGCGGTTCGTCTTAGGGTTCTTCAGGTCGATTTCGCGGTGGGCAACGTTCAGGTCGCCGCACACGATGACCGGTTTGTCCTTATCCAGTTGCAACAGATAGGCGCGGAAAGCGTCTTCCCACCCCATCCGGTAGTCCAGACGACGCAGACCGTCCTGCGAATTGGGCGTGTAGACCGTCACCAGATAGAAGTCCGGCATCTCGAGGGTAATGACGCGGCCCTCGTGGTCGTGTTCCTCCATCCCCAACCCGTAACGCACGTCCAGCGGTTCGTGGCGGCAATAGACCGCCGTGCCCGAATATCCCTTCTTCTCGGCATAGTTCCAATAACTCCGATAGCCATCAAATTGCAAATCGAGTTGTCCGGCTTGCATTTTAGTCTCCTGCAAACAAAAGAAATCCGCATCGAGAGCGGAAAAAGCATCGCGGAATCCCTTGTCGCAGCAGGCGCGCAAACCATTGACATTCCAAGAAATAAATTTCATATCCAATATTTGTTTAAGAATTTTGTACCAAATCCGACGATGAGGGCAAAAATACATAAAAAGCAACGCTCATAGAGCATAAATGCCGGTTTTTTGTTACTTTTGTAGGAAGATGTACAACACACATATATAAGAAACGGATGAAAAAATGGCAATTCTTTTTGCTTGGAATGTGTCTCTCTGCGGCAGAACTGTCGGCGCAATCGGTTGCGGCGTATGATAAAACCCGCCACGAATTCGGTTCGATTCTGTGGAAAACGCCGGCGATGGCCACATTCGAAGTGAAAAACAAAGGAAACAAACCTCTTGTCATCAAAAAAATACACCCTTCATGCGATTGTACGGTGGTTGACTGGAAAAAAGAGCCGATAGCCCCCGGCGAAAGCGCAAAAATCATCGCCACGTACGATGCCAACATCTTGGGACACTTCGAAAGATACTTGCAGGTATACTCCAACGCGACGGAAGAACCCTTCTACCTGACCCTGACGGGTGATGTCGTCACCGAAGTCAAGACCTTTACGGGCGATTACCCCCTGAAAGTAGGCGATTTGTATGTAAGTACCGACAACCTGGAGTTTGACGATGTAAACCGCGGCGAACAGATTCAGCAGACACTGACCGTCGTGAACACCGGAAAACAGTCGTGTATGCCGGGCCTCATGCACCTGCCCAAATACCTGAGCGTGATAGCCGTTCCGAAGACATTGCGCGGCGGAGCGACAGGAAAGTTGGTCGTTACACTCGACAGCCGCCAGCTGCACGACATGGGACTGACCCAGACCTCCGTCTACGTCAGCCGTAACCCGGGAGACAAAGTCAGTCACGACAACGAGATATCGGTATCGGCCGTATTGCTGCCGGCTTTCGACAACATGCCCCCTGCCCAAATGGCTGCGGCACCGGTACTCGACATCAGCACGACGGAACTGGAACTGGACATGAACGGGAAAAAATCGGCAAGCGGTACCATCCTGCTTACGAACAAGGGACAATCGACACTCACAGTCCGGTCGCTCCAGGTATTCAACCCCGCGCTGAACGTTAGCCTCAGCAAACGCCACCTGGCCCCCGGAAAGACAGGGAAACTGAAACTGAAAGTACAACGGGACTACCTGAAACGTTCAAAAAGCCGATTGCGCGTACTCCTGACGACCAACGACCCGAAAATGTCTAAAGTGTTCATTAACGTTAAACTAACTCCCTGACTCCGGAGAACGGAGGCATTCTGAAATCCGACCCTGATGGAACATCCCGAAAACAGCAACGAATATAAAGGGCTCTCCGTGCATCGTCACGAGGATGCTACAAGTATCAATCCCTACCTGAAACGTGGCCGGTTCCACCGGACCGCGCTGTCGGTATCGGACTATGTAGAAGGCATACTCAAAGGCAATACGTCCATACTGGGGAGAGCCGTCACCCTGATAGAGAGTACCTTGCCCGAACATGAGGCCCAGGCGCAGGAAGTAATCGAGAAATGCCTGCCCCACGCAGGCCGTTCGTTGCGTATCGGCATCAGCGGGGTTCCCGGAGCGGGAAAAAGTACTTCCATCGACGAGTTCGGCCTGCACGTGCTGAAAGAAAGAGGCGGAAAACTGGCCGTATTGGCCATCGACCCCAGCAGCGAACGCAGCAAGGGAAGCATCCTCGGCGACAAGACACGCATGGAAAAGCTGTCCGTACACCCCGACAGTTTTATCCGCCCCAGCCCGACAGCCGGTTCATTGGGCGGTGTGGCGCGGAAAACCCGCGAAACCATCGTCCTGTGCGAGGCGGCCGGATACGACACGATATTCGTAGAGACTGTCGGCGTGGGCCAGAGCGAAACGGCATGCCATTCCATGGTAGACTTCTTCCTCCTGATACAACTGGCGGGCACAGGCGACGAACTGCAAGGCATCAAACGCGGAATCATGGAGATGGCCGACGGAATAGTTATCAACAAATGCGACGGCAACAATGTGGAAAAATGCCAGATTGCAGCCACCCATTTCCGCAATGCACTGCGACTGTTTCCCACACCGGACAGCGGATGGCTGCCGCAGGTACAGACGTATTCGGGATTCTACGGAACTGGTATCAAAGAAATCTGGGACAGTATTTTTTCCTACTTCGATTTTGTAAAAGCAAACGGATATTTTGAACACCGGCGCAGCGAACAGAACAAATATTGGATGTATGAAACCGTCAACGAGCAGCTTCGCAACCACTTCTACAACGACCGGCGTATCGCCGACCTGCTTCAGGAAGAGGAACGCCGTGTCTTAGCCGGCGAACAGACCTCCTTCGTGGCTGCCAAACAGCTCCTCGACGCATATTTCGGTAGCAAAAAATAAACAGCAACGCGCCTTTCTCAGGAAAGACGCGTTTGTATAAACTCCCGACAGGCTTCCATGAGCCATTTGGGCGTAGATGTCGCTCCGCAGATGCCTACCGTTTCGGCATCGTGAAGCCAGGCAAAGTCAATTTCATCGGGCGAATCGATCATGTGGGAACGCGGGTTTACACTGCGGCACGCCTCGAACAAAACCCGTCCGTTCGAACTTTTACGTCCGCACACAAACAGGATGACGTCATGCCGTGCGGCAAAAGCCTTGATATTCGGAAGACGGTTGGCAACCTGCCTGCAAATGGTATCGAACGAGCGGAATGTAGCGGGAGGTACCATGTTCTTTTCGATACATTCCACGATGTGACGGAAACCCTCCAACGGTTTTGTGGTCTGGGAGTAGAGCCGGATATCGCGGGTAAAGTCCAGTTTTTCGACGTCTTCGGCATTTTCGAGAACAACCGCCTTTCCCTGGGTCTGGCCGACAAGCCCCAGCACCTCGGCATGCCCCTCTTTGCCATAGATGACGATCTGTTTGTCTTCGTCTTGTATATATTCCTGATGAATACGCTTTTGTAATTGCAGCACTACGGGACAGGTGGCATCTATCAGTTCTATATTGTTACGACGGGCGGTCTCATACGTACTGGGAGGTTCACCGTGGGCACGTAACAGCACTTTTGCATCGTGCAACCGGGCAAACTGCTCGTGGTTGATAGTAACAAGTCCCAAAGAATAGAGACGTTCGCACTCTTTCCCGTTATGTACGATGTCGCCGAGGCAATAGAGTGTTTCGCCGCGGGCCAATTCCTCTTCCGCCTTCCGTATGGCGGTGGTAACACCGAAGCAGAATCCCGATCCTTCGTCTATTTCTATTTTCATATGCTACGGTCTTTTTTCAAAAAAGGACGGAGTTATTTCTCAACAGCACGGTGGAATTGCTCCATCAGCCATGCCTTCTGCTCGGCGATGCTCATCCGGCTATTGTCCAATTCTATAGCATCATCAGCCTTACGCAACGGGCTTACCTCGCGATGCGTGTCTATATAGTCGCGTTCACGGACGTTGTTCAAAATATCTTCGTAAGATGCCGGCATGTCTTTCTCCTTCAATTCATCGTAACGACGCTGGGCACGAACTTCGGCCGATGCGGTTACAAAAATTTTCAACTCGGCATGCGGAAAGACGCTGGTACCGATGTCTCGCCCGTCCATGACGATTCCTTTCTCCTCGCCCATCTGCTTCTGAAGGCTCGTCAGTCTTTCGCGGACAGCAGGAATAGCCGCTACGGGACTCACATGCGACGATACCTCCAGGCTTCGGATTTTTTTCTCTACATTCACGCCGTTCAAATAGGTCTGCGGACATCCGGAAACAGCCTCATGCACAAAAGAGATACGAATCTTCTCCAACGCGCCCGCCAACTTTTCCGTACAGACGCGGTCGTTTTCGAAAAAACCGCCCTCCAAAGCATAAAGCGTTACGGCCCGGTACATCGCACCGCTGTCTATATAAATATATCCGACCTCGCGGGCCAAATCTTTAGCCATCGTACTTTTTCCACACGACGAATAACCGTCTATGGCTATGGTGATCTTTTTCATATTTGTGTTTCTTGTTGATTATCAGTTGGTTTTATTTCTGCAAATAAAAATCCGACAACAATTCGGCTTGTGTAGGGCATCCAAAATCTACCATACGGCGCAGTTCTTCCTCATTATCGAGCGTTCTGTCGATGACATTTTCATCGTAGTGTTGGCACTCCAAGACGCCCATGTCTTCTGCGTGTCTGTAAACTCTGGAGAAAAGCCTTGCTTTCTCACGTTCCGTATGGGGTACGCTTTCCGGCATGCATGTAAGAAGCCGACATCCCCATCCTTCAAGTGCAGTAGAGAGACGACACTGGCCATCCCTCCAGTTGCTGCAACATTTTCTCACAAGTTCTTTCATGTGTATCGAGATAGTTTCTTAGTTACTATTACATATAAGGTGTCAATCAGTCTTTTTTGAACCCAAGAGCAGCCTTTGCTTGTTCAAGTTCTATTTCACGTCTTGACAATTCTACTTCCTTAATAAGGAGTTCTCTTTCCTTTTCAAGAAGTTCTCGAGTCTTTTCTTCGATAGCCTTTTCTTTGTCGGACACCTGCTTGGACAGGTCAAGAACCTTGTTGAGCATGTTTGCGATTTCGGAATGAGAGGCTCCAGCACCGATGGAACTGTCAAGTTCCTGTGGTTTTCCGTTTACCATAACCGGTCCCTCGCCTGTGTAGAGGTATGATTTGTTGATTGCAGGAAATGCGTCACAGATCATGTTTACGACACCAGGATTGAATTTCTTGGTCCTTCCCCTCTGCAAATCAAAAATACGTTGGTATGAGATACCAGTTGCCGTTGAGAACGATGGAGCGTTCATGTCCAGTTCCTTGAGAACATTAGCGATGATTTCCCGTGCGTTCACGTTCTTGTCTGCTTTTTCGCTTTCTTTCATTGTTTAACTCTATTTTATGTGAATAACTAAGCTGCTATGTGTCGAAACACATTGGCGGAAAATTTTTTATTGCAAAAATGATTATATTTCTTTGTGTATTTGATTATTTTTGATTAACTTTGCATCGGAAATAATAATAATATCACTGCAAAGGTAGTGGGATTTCCGAAAATGAGCAAATAAAATATATACCTAAAAGTAACAGAAATGGTAGAAAGTAAGCGATTTCCCAAGTGTGGAACAAACACTTCTCCGATAGCGGAGACATGCGGAAAGCAAGATGTCGCAGAGCGCAAGCCTCGTGCCGGACTGTCGTTCACAGCCCTGGTGCGAGGGCTTGCCGTAGGCGACTCTGTTCGTTTTCCCATAGAGAAGCACGGATCTGTCAAGGCTGTGGTCAGCAGAATAAGAACCGAGCAAATGAGAGTAGGATGGAACGCGACTATTCGTGTCGATTGCGACAACTTTCAAGTGATAGTAAAAAGAGTTAGGTGATGATGGCTTTAAGTGAAACGGAATACTCCATAGCGGAGAAATACTGCCACGGCTTAACGGACAAGGAAGTTGCAGAAGAACTTAGGAAGCCGATATGGACTATCCGAACTCACAAGAAACACATCCATGCAAAACTTGGTATCTCAACAACCCATGAGCTTGTTCTCTATATGGTTTCATTGTGGTCTGGAAAGGCTTGGAACCTAAAGGAGGTCCGGCAGAGAGGTCTCGCAGCGGTTATGTGTGTGATTATGCTGTTCTATGTTTCTGCAATAAGGAAAGAGGACTTCTATAGGGTGCGCAGGCTGTGCAGAAGAGCAAGGGTTGAGTATGCCCCAAGGAGGACTGAAGCATGAGTAGTGATTTAAGTTCAATGGTCGCTGTCCAGAAGTATCACTCCATACTCAAAAGAATGGAAGGGAAGTTCTTTTCCTGGGCAATGGCGAAACAGATAGTTGGAGGCGAAAAACGCCTCGTGCGTCTCATGGAAGAAGAGAAGATTCATGGCTACAAACCTGACGGGGCGGCGAACTCCCAGTGGCAAATAAATGCCGCAGAGGTTCTTGCCAATGTCAAGCCAATGATTGGTTCTGTTAAATTTCCATAAACTTGCAATTTGACACATTTGTAGGGTGTGCTATTCGGGGATTTGATAGAAAAAGTCACCTTAGAATATCATAGTTCTTACATATTGTCAAATATACAATTCGATTTAACAATTATACAAGTTTAACCCCCAAAAAAGTTTAGATTATGGGACTTATTAAAAAACCAAATGAGTTGAACGTGAACGTTCGTATCAAGATGTTAGTGTATGGGCAGCCTGGTGCCGGAAAGACATCGCTTGCCCTAAGTGC
>CATXZX010000019.1 GCA_958404085.1 uncultured Prevotellaceae bacterium
CAGCCGGGTATGTTGTCGGCGGCGTCGCCCATGAGGCCCAGCAGGTCGATGACCTGGCGCGGGTGTTCGATGCCGTACTTGGCCGTTACTTCGGCCGGGCCCAGAATTTCGAAATCGGAGCCACCTTTTCCCGGCCGGTACATCCACACGTTCGGGCCTACCAGCTGGCCGTAGTCTTTGTCGGGCGTCACCATGTAGGTTTCCATGCCGGCCCCGGCGGCCGCATGGGCCAGTGTGCCTATGACGTCGTCGGCCTCGAAGCCCGGCACCTCGATGACGGGTATGTCATAGGCCTGCAGGATGCGTTTGATGATGGGTACGGAGCGCCGTATGTCCTCGGGCGTGGCCTCGCGTTGTGCCTTGTAGTCGGGGTAGGCCTCGTGGCGGAAGGTGGGTCCGGCCGGGTCGAAGGCCACGCCGATGTGGGTAGGCTGTTCCTTGCGGAGCAGTTCTTCGAGGGTGCTGACAAAGCCGTATACGGCCGATGTGTTTTCGCCTTTCGAGTTGATGCGCGGACTACGGATGAAGGCGTAGTACGCACGATATATAAGCGCGTATGCGTCAAGTAGGAATAACTTATTCATTGAAACGGTATTTTCGCGTAAAAATACTCAAAAGATACCATTTATCCGATATGAATTTGTATTTTTGTGCCACAAATTTACAGATTATGACCCATTTGGAGCGAATCAAGCATCCTATAACCGAGGAACTCGACCGGTACAAAGCGCTTTTCGACCGGACGTTATTTCATTCCGATGCCTTGTTGGGCAGCGCGCTGGAGCATATACGCCAGCGTAGCGGAAAGATGATGCGGCCGATGCTGGTCCTGCTTTCGGCTAAGGCGGTCGGAAGGGTAGAGGAGGCTACGTTGCATGCTGCCGTGGCGGTAGAGCTGCTCCATACGGCTTCGCTCGTACACGACGATGTGGTGGACGAGAGCGACGAACGCCGCGGACAGGCTTCGACGAATGCCGTGTATGGCAGCAAGGTGGCGGTACTCGTGGGCGACTACCTGCTCTCGACGGTATTGGCCGAGGCCGGCGCCACGCGCGACCTGCGTATCATAGAGCGCATAACGGGCCTGGGACGCTCGTTGGCCGAGGGCGAGATTGACCAGCTGACGAACATCCGCAACGAGACGGTGAGCGAAGAGGCCTACTACCGTATCATCGGTCGCAAGACGGGCACGCTGTTTGCCACCAGCGCCGAGTTGGGAGCGCTCTCGGCCGGTGCGGAGAGCGACGCCATGGAGCGCATGCGCACCTTCGGCGAACTGGTAGGGGCGTGTTTCCAGATACGCGATGACATCTTCGACTACGTCAGCGACGCCTCGGTCATCGGCAAACCCGTGGGCAACGACATGTTGGAAGGAAAACTGACCCTTCCGGTCATCTACGCCCTGCGCGAGACGGCCGACGTGGCCATGATGGAACTGGCGCAGCGTGTGAAGAAAAGATGCGTGACGCAGGAGGAAATAAGCCGTTTGGTCGATTTCACCGTGCAAAACGGCGGTATTGCCTACGCCGAGCGACAGATGGAACTCTACCGCAGCCGCGGGCGCGAATTGTTGGCCGCACTGCCGCCGTCGGACGTTCGGACGGCCCTTTCCGAGTACATGGATTTTGTGATAGACCGCGAACAATAACCGCGACAACCGTACGATTCAAAAAAATCGGCGCGCTATTTTTGAATAGCGCGCCGATTTTTTTGAATCCGGGCCCGTGGGTCAGAAAAGACGGCTTGTGCCGATGCGGAACAGCTCGGGGGTGAGCCACTCTTCGCCCAGCAGTTCGCGTACCAGCGTGTAGTAGGTCAGTGCGTCCTCGATGGTCGAGATGCCTCCGGCGGCTTTGAAACCGATGCGGGTGCCGGTCTTTTCAAAGTATTCGCGGATGGTCTGGCACATGACATAGGCGGCGGCCGGCGTGGCTCCGGGCTGTATCTTGCCCGTCGAGGTCTTGATGAAATCGGCTCCGCTGTAAATGGCTGCCAGGGCCGCCCGCTTGATGTCGCGGGCCGTGGGCAGTGCGCCGGTCTCCAGTATCACTTTCAGTTTCCGCTCTCCGCAGGCGGCTTTCATTTCGCCCAATTCATCGGCAATTCCTTCCAGATCGCCGCTGAGCAGTTTCCCGACGGGCAGCACGGTGTCAATCTCCGTAGCACCTTCGTTCAGGGCCAGCATGACCTCGACGCTTTTCACTTCAGAAGTCATCTGTCCCGACGGAAAACCGCCCGCCACGCAGGCTACGGCCGTCTCTTCGGCCTCCAGCGAACGGCTGACCAGGGCGGCAAAGTTGGGGTATACGCAGACGGCGGCCGGACGCGGCGTTTCGGGTTCTTCGTCCGCACGGCGGTTGATGCGTTCCACCAGCGCGAGGATGCTCTCTTCCGTATCGGTCACTTTCAGCGACGTGACGTCGTAGAAAGCGGACAGCGAAGCCCGTATCTCGGGCGTGTCGTAGGCCGCGAGGCGATGGGCCAGCAGGTGTTCGGCAGCGGCCTGTATTTCTTCGTCATGAAGGTGGAAATTGTATTCCGAAAGAGCCTTTTCGTAGCGGTTTTCGCTCTCTTCGTGGCTGCAATGGCAGTCGGGATGATGTTCGTGCATAATACTTCTTTTATCTAACGGTTAGAGTTTCGGATTTTCAAGGTGGCGCGTCCGGTCGCGTTCGGTCTTCTTTTGCAGATTGCGCTCGAAGGCCGCGGTCAGATCTACGCCCGTCTGGTTGGCCAGACAGAGCAAAACCCATAGAATATCGGCCATTTCATCGCCTAAATCGTGCTTTTCGCCGGCTTTGAAACTTTGGTCGCCATAGGTTCGGGCCATGATGCGGGCCAACTCGCCCACTTCTTCGGTCAGGCAGGCCATGTTGGTCAATTCGCTGAAATAGCGTACGCCGTAGCGGTGTATCCATTCGTCTACGGTCTGTTGTGCTTCGGCAAGGGTCATGTGCAGGGGTGTTTATTCGGGTTTCTTGGAATCCATACAGATAGTTACGGGACCGTCGTTGAGTAGTTCCACCTTCATGTCGGCCCCGAATTGTCCCGTAGCTACGGGTTTGCCCAGCGCTTCGCTCAGGGCGCTGCAAAAAGACTCATAGAGCGGAATGGCCGTGGCATGGCCGGCGGCGCGGATGTACGAGGGGCGGTTTCCTTTCCGGTACGAGGCCATGAGCGTGAACTGGCTGATGACCATGATTTCGCCTCCGGTTTCTTTGACACTGAGGTTCATAATGCCCGTTTCATCGTCGAAAATGCGTAGCGACGCGGCCTTTTTGGCCAGCCAGGCCACGTCGGTCGCGGTGTCGGCCTCTTCAATGCCCACAAGGACCAGCATTCCCTTGCCGATGGAGGAGTAAAGCGTTCCGCCGATGGTGACCGACGCATGTTGTACGCGCTGAATGACAATTCTCATAAACGTTTCTGTAAGAATGAGATGCAAAATTAGCCATTATTTCTCATCCCGCATCGTTTTCGTGCAGTTTCTCGAAGAGTTTTTTGCCCCGTACGGCGCCGAGCCGGCCTTCCAGTTCTTCGCAGCTGGCTTCGCGTATGCGCTTGAGGCTTCCGAATGATTTGATTAGCAGTTCTTTAGTCTTTTCGCCCACACCCGGTATCCCGTCCAGCTCCGATGCGGTCTGCCGCTTGCTCCGCTTTTCGCGGTGGAAGGTGATGGCGTAGCGATGGACTTCGTCCTGCATTTGCGTAAGTACTTTAAATAATTGACTTTCAGGGCGTAATCCTATCGTGGCGGGCGGAAAACCGAATAAAAGTTCGTGCGTGCGGTGACGGTCGTCTTTCGCCAGGCCGGCAATGGGGATCTGTAGTCCCAGTTCGTCCTCTACCACGCGCCTGACAACCTCCATCTGGCCTTTTCCGCCGTCGGTTATCAGCAGATCGGGCAGGGGGCTGCCTTCTTCCACGGCCCTCCGGTAGCGCCGTCGCACGACTTCCTGCATGGACGCGTAGTCGTCGGGGCCGGCTACGGTACGTATGATGTAGCGGCGGTATTCTTTTTTGGCCGGACGCAGTTTCTCGAAGACCACGCAGCCTGCCACGGCGTCCGAACCGGCTATGTTCGAGTTGTCGAACAGTTCGATGCGCAACGGCAGCCGCGGCAGTTTCAACTGGTCCTGGATTTCTTTCATCAGACGGACGCTTTTTTGTTCCGGATTGAGTTTTTCGGCCTGTTTGATGCGGTCGAATTTGTATTGTTTGACGTTCAGTTGCGAGAGTGCCAGCAGTTTGTGCTTGTCGCCCCGTTGCGGCACGCACACCGTTACGCCCTCCATGTTCAGTTCGAGGGGGAAGGGTACGATTATCTCGCGTGCCGTACTGTGGTAGCGGGCCCGCATTTCGGCGATGCCCAGCGTCAGGAGTTCTTCGGGCGTTTCTTCCAGCCGTTTGCGGTACTCGAAGGTGAAAGCCTGGTTGACCGAACCCTTCGTGATGTGCAGGTAGTTGATGTAAGCGTGCTGTTCGTCCGCCTCGATGGCGAATACGTCGATGTTATGGAGCGAACGGTTTACAATTTCGCTCTTGGCCCTGAAATTCTCGATGAGATCGTATTGTTTTTTTATTTCCTGTGCTTCCTCGAAGCGCATTTCTTCGGCCAGCCGGCGCATATCCTCCAGCATGCGACGACTGATTTCGGCCGTATTGCCGCGCAGGATTTCGCGTGCGTCGTTGATCATTTGGTTGTATTCGGCCAGTGTTTGCTTACCGATGCATGGGCCTTTGCAATTATGGATGTGATAGTCCAGACAAACGTTGAAATGGCCCTCTTTGACGGCCTTTTCGGTGAGTGCCAGGTGGCAGGTACGCGGGTGATACAGCTCCTTGATGAGGTCGAGCAGGGCCATCATGGTCGGTATGTGGGCGTAGGGACCGTAGTAGACGGCGCCGCCCGGCGGTGTCTGCCGTGTCCGGAAAATCCGGGGGTAAGGCTCGTTCGAAATAGCGATGGAAGGGTAGGTTTTGTCGTCCTTCAGCAGCACATTGTAACGGGGCTTGTAGCGTTTTATCAGGTTGTTTTCGAGCAGCAGGGCGTCTTCCTCGGTCCGTACGACGATGTATTTGATGTCGTGAATCTTGCTGACGAGCATGCGGGTCTTGCGTGTCTGCTGGTCTTTGTTGAAGTATGAACTGACGCGCCGCTTCAGGCGTTTGGCCTTGCCCACGTAGATAATCGTACCCTCCTCGTCGAGGTACTGGTAGCATCCGGGTGTATCGGGCAGGTTCTCTACGATGCCTGCCAGGTAGGCCCTGCGTGCGTCTGGGGTCTTGGACGGTGCCATGGCTTAGATGGTGAGCAGGGTAGCGTAGGGCATATCGACGGGGAGTTTGCTACGGCCGTCCAGTCCTTCGATGGTCAGTTCGATGAGCGTGTTCAGGTATATCTGCTTCGGGCCGGCTTGCGCCACCAGGCCGGCAGCAGCTATCAGCGAACCTCCCGTGGCCAACAGGTCGTCGTGAATCAGAACAACGTCATCCGGTGCGATGGAACCGCAGTGTATCTCGATGGAATCGGTGCCGTATTCTTTTTCGAAACGGGCACTGACGGTTTTTCCCGGTAGCTTACCCGGTTTGCGGCACATGACGAATCCGGCGCCCAGGCGGGCCGCCAGAATCGAACCGAGTACGAATCCGCGCGATTCGATGCCCACGACTTTCGTTATACCTTTGTCCGCATACATACGGCATAACTCTTCGACCATGAAGTGCAGGCACTCGGCATCCGAGAAAAGGCTGTCGACATCTTTGAACTGTATACCCGGTTTGGGAAAGTCGGGTATGTTCCGCAATTTCGACAGAAGAAGGTTTTTATCCATTGTATTGAAAATTAAAAAGTTTTCCCGATTTTGTTTCACGTGAAACGCTGCTTCAGCAAAACGAGAAGCACATTGACGTCGCTGGGTGAGACACCCGGAATACGGCCGGCCTGGGCCAACGTCTCGGGGTCTATTTTTTTCAGTTTCTGGCGGGCCTCCGTAGAAAGTTGCCGGATCTCTTCGTAGTCGAAGCGGCCGCGGATGCGGATGTTCTCCAACCGGAGCATTTTTTCGGCCAGGACGCGTTCGCGTTCGATGTAGCCTTTGTATTTGATCAGTACTTCGGCGGCCTCGATGGTTTCGTCTGTTTTCAGCGGCAGGGCCTCCAATTCTTTCTTCAGGGGCAGGTAGCGTGCGGCCAGTGCGGCGAGGCCGATACCCGGCCGGCTGATGATTTCCGACAGTTTGCTACCGCCGTGCAGCGGCGTGCTTCCCAGTTCGACGAGCGCCTCGTTGATTCGTCCCGGCTTGGCCGATGTCTGTTCGCAGAAGGCGACAAGGTGGTCCACAGCGGCCTGTTTCTCGGTGAAACGGGCATAACGTTCGTCGTCTACCAATCCTATTTTGCGTCCGACGGGTGTAAGCCGGCGGTCGGCGTTGTCCTGACGCAGAAGGATGCGGTATCCGGCGCGTGAGGTGAACATGTGGTAAGGTTCGTCGACACCTTTTGTGACCAGGTCGTCGATGAGTACGCCGATATAGGCCTGGTCGCGTCGCAGGACGAGGGGCTCTTTGCCCTGTGTGCGCCGTGCCGCGTTGATGCCGGCCATGAGTCCTTGTCCGGCGGCTTCTTCGTAGCCCGTGGTGCCGTTTACTTGTCCGGCTAAGTAGAAATGGCTGATTTTTTTAGATTCCAACGAGTGATAAAGTTCGGTGGGGTCGAAAAAGTCGTATTCGATGGCGTAGCCCGGGCGGTATACCGTCAGGTCGGCAAAGCAGGGAATCTGTCGTAGGGCGTTTATCTGCGTTTCCATCGGCAGGCTCGACGAGAATCCGTTCAGGTAAAGTTCGTTCGTGTCCGTACCTTCAGGTTCGAGGAACAGCGGATGTTCCTGGCGTTCGGGGAAGGTGACGAGCTTGGTCTCGATACTCGGGCAGTAGCGTGGTCCGATGCTTTGGATTTGTCCGTTGAAAAGGGGCGAATCGGCCAGTCCCTCGCGCAGAATGCGGTGAACTTCGGCATTGGTGTTGCAGGTCCAGCATTTCAGTTGGGGCAGAGTGTAACCGTCGCTCATGAAGGAAAACGTGCTGGTCTGTTCGTCGCCGGGCTGTTCGGTCATTCGGTCGAAGTGTACGCTGCGAGCGTCGATGCGCACGGGAGTTCCGGTCTTCATGCGGCCCGCCGTTATGCCGTGGCGGGTGATGGATTCGGTCAGTTTGAGGCTGGGCGGTTCCGAGCAGCGTCCTCCCGGCACCTTGGACCGTCCGATGTGCATCAGCCCGTTGAGGAATGTGCCGGCTGTCAGGATGACGCACGTAGCCCGCAGCGTTACGTCCCACATGGTGCGTATGCCTACGGCTCGTCCGTCTTCTACGAGGAGTTCCTCGGCCTGGTCCTGCCAGATGTGCAGGTTGGGGGTGTTCTCGAGGATGCGGCGCCAGTTATGGATAAACTTTTCGCGGTCGCACTGGGCGCGCGGGCTCCACATGGCCGGTCCTTTCGAACGGTTCAGCATGCGGAACTGGATGGCGCTCCGGTCGGTGACGATTCCCGTCATGCCGCCCAGGGCATCGATTTCGCGTACGATCTGTCCTTTGGCAATGCCTCCGATGGCCGGGTTGCAGCTCATCTGTGCTATTTTGTTCATGTCCATGGTGACGAGGCACGTCTTGGCACCCAGGCGGGCCGCTGCTGCGGCAGCCTCGCATCCGGCGTGTCCGGCGCCTATCACTACTACGTCGTAACTCATTTCGATATTCATCGTGCTGTGCTTTGTTTTTCTCGCGCAAAAGTACGTATTTTTTTGCACAACCTCCGTGCTTTTTCGAAATACGGCCGTTGTTTTTCGAATTTGCGTGCCCCGTATTCCGGCGACCCGCAAAGAAAGCGTCCGCAGAATCCCGTTGCGGGTGTTCTGCGGACGCATGGAGTCGGTTATCAGGGCGTTGGCCTGCGGATTATTTCACCGTAATCTTGGCCGACCCAGTGTTTGTGCGGACAATGTAGAGGCCGGCGGCCGGTTTCTGTACCGAACCTTTTCCGGTTGCTATCAGGCGTCCGTTGACGTCGTAGAGTCGGATGGCCGCTTCGTCGGCCGTACGGATGGCGTCGTCGGTCACCGTGATGGCCGGGCGTCCGTCTGTCGTTACGGTCTCGATGCGGGTGGGGTAGACGGAGTGCAGCGTGTATTCGTAGCGGGTGACGTCCGTTGTCGTCTCGCTCTGGTTGCTTTCGCTTACGACTGTCTTTGTTTCCACATAGCCGTCCCGGTTGTACGTATAGCTTGTTGTCGTGCTCGAAAGGTCCGTTTCGATGTCGTCGCCGTAGAAGTGTTGGATGTTTCTCGTAACCTTTTCTTGGATGATGCGGCGGTTTTCGTCGCGTTCCAGGGTCGTCGTTTCTTCTATCAGGCGGTCGTTGTCTCTCGAAACGGTCTTGTAGGTCAGTTTGTTCTCACCCTCGTAGTTGTAGCTGTAGTCCTCGTTTTGATCGCTTACCCATGTGTCGGTCTCGTAGTCCCACCTGTAACCGTTCCGGGCACGGAGGTCGATGGTTCTTACGACCGTATATGGTTCATCCATGGGCAGGTATTCGTCGGAGTATTGTGCGATGGGGTCGGCATTGTGGCGGTAGAATGCGGGGAGGGAGATTGCTTTGTACTCTTCCTTGCTCTCGCCTATCCATTTTCCGCCTTCCTCGTCCCATCTGTACGAGGCGTGGTTGTTTATCTCTTCGTCGCCGTTGCGGATTTGTTTGTCCTCCCGCTTGTATTCGTTGATGACGGTGGTGTAGTCGTCGCTCATCCGGCGCGAGATGATGGTCTCGGTTCCGTCTTCCGCTATGGTCCGCAGTTCGTCGCAGTACGCATACGTAAGGGTGAAGCCGGTATTTTTGTCGTAGCTGTACTGCCGGTGTATTCCGTCCTTCTCTTCCTCGCGGCTGGCGTAGTCTATGTTTGTCGGATGGTCCTCGTCGTACTCGTAGTTGGTGTGCCGGTAGGTACCGTCGCTCAGCAGCAGGTATTCGTCTTTCTCGGACATCCACATGTGGCTCTGCGTGTAGCTCGTGTAATAGCGTTCGTAGCTCTCGACGGTATAGCCGTTGTCGGTATAGATGTACTTGGTCTGTTCGTTCAGGAACTCCTCGCCTTTGTTGACGGACGGTGTCGAGATGTACGTCTCTATGTAGGACGGATAACCCTCGCTGGTGAATCCGTATTTGGTCCGTTGTGTGGTTCCACCCTGCGACAGTACCTCCTCGTACTCATTCATGAGTTGCCAGGTGCCGTTGCTCTTGATGTAATAGGTGTAGGATTCGTCATTTGTACCGTGGCCTAACGGATTGCGGTTCTCCTGGGTGCGTTTTACTTCGCGCAATACGTTACCCGCGGCATCGTAGGTGGTGTAGTATTGGGAGGAGTAGTACGTACCGTCGGGTTCTTCTTCATAAGCCGAACGTTCTACCACATAGCTGCCGTCCGCCTTCATCTGGACGTAGCCGTCTATCGAACCGTTGCCGTCCGTGTGGACATAATAAGTGTACGAACCGTTCGTCACTTTGAACAAGTTCTTGCCTACGACCTCGCCTTTACTTTCGCCGCTGAGCCGCCAGCTACCGTCTATGTACTCGTACGTGCGCATCTCGTAGTTTTCGGTGTACGATTCCGTGTTGCCTTTCTTTTCCGTTTTCCTTACCGGTATGAATTCGCCGCTTTCACGGTCCACCTCGTAGTAGGTTTCCGTCCGGATACCTGCGGAGGGCGTATTTTCCTCTATCGTGGTCTTGTCGCCGCTGATGTCGGTGATTTGGCCGTTTTTGTCGTAAGAAATATATTTCGTTCCTACGGTATTTCCTCCGGCATAGTACGTAGTCCGCTCACTTTCTTTCCACGGATTCTTGTAGCTGTCGGTCACGTAGTCGTATTCGTAGTTGTAAGAAGTCTCTGTTACGTAATCCGGACCGAAGGAGGCTTCGAAGTTGCATAGGCCGTTGTTCTCAATTCGTGTGCACACATATTCCTGAGCCGGCTCGAACCACGCGTAAGAGACCTTGTTTCTGCCGAAATCCTTTATTTCTTCGATGGCGTGTCCGTACGAAATGTTGCCTTCGTAGTCCTTTACCGGATGGGCGTAGTCGTATTTCGTATCTTTCTCTATATAGATTTTATACGCATCGTCATCTCCGTCCCAGTCGCGGCTGTATATTGTTTGGCGTGTCAGGCGTTTGTTGCCGTCTATCTCGCGTACTTCTTTCTGGTAGGGCTTGAATACGCCTTCGTCGAAGTATTCGGACAACTCTACAAACTTGCTGGTCCAGTAGTTGAAGGCGCCGATGGTGTAGGTGTAGCGGTACGATTTGTCGAGCCGGCCGTACCGGCCGTATTCGAGCATTGTCTTGCGCAGGCCGTATTCGTCGTAGGTGATAGTCGTGCGACCGGTCTCTTCTCCGTTTCGGGTTGTGACGTAGCTCGTTACGAGCAGTGTGTCGTAGGGCGTAGTTCCTGCCACGTCCTTCATGGGAACGGGCGCCAGAGCTTGTTTGCCAGACAGTTTGGATACGTGTTTCTGCGCTCCGGGAGCGGCGTGGTGCGTTTTGATGGGCATGTGGAAGTCCATACCCGGTGCGGCCGGCCGCGGAACGGCGCGCTCGGTGGTCTGACCTGTGGTCTGCAACGTTACGGCAAGGCCTGCTAAAAGTAATGTAATGTTCTTATTCATAAGCAAATAGATTATAATAATGAATCGATACGTATGCAGAAAAAAAGGTTAAGTACTTCTGTGCAAAAGTACGAATAAGAATTTACAAACAAGCGTTAATGGCTATAAAAATTATTGCTGTCCGATAAAAGTTTTTGATCGCAACTAAAATTAGGGCTGGCA
>CATXZX010000020.1 GCA_958404085.1 uncultured Prevotellaceae bacterium
ATCTGGACGGCTATCTTTTTATGGACTACCCGCTATCGCGGACGGTTGTACTTTCAAAATAGCCCGGAGTCTTTTTGTTTTGCGGGCCTCGCCGTCAGTTGCCGCAGCAGCAGCGCGTATACGGGATTGAGGCGCAGCAGTTCGGGTACTCCCGTCACAATCAGGCGACGGCGCGCCCGCGTCAGGGCCACGTTGAGCTTGCGGTCTATCACCTGTCCGCCCTCTTCCGTCAGGTTGGGCAGCAGCGCCAGTTGCCACGCGTTGTTTACGCAGAAGGAGTATACGATGACGTCGCGTTCGCTGCCCTGGTAGCGTTCCACCGTGTCGATGGTGATGTCGGCCAGGGCGGCGATGCCCGTTGCCTGCAGTTCTTTGCGGATCAGGGCTATCTGGCTTCGGTAGGGCGTGATGATGCCCAGCGTGCGCTGCGGGTCGAAGGTACCTCCGTACGTGTGGTAAGTGTACGTGGCTATGCGGGCGGCTATGCGGGCCTCGTGGCGGTTCGTCTTGCCCGACAGGCTTTCGGCGTCGCGCTCCGCGGCGATGAAGCGCACGGGCCTTCCGGCCGCCTCCAACTGGTGCGGAAGGCCCAGCGAAAGGAGTTTGCCGGCATAGAACTCGCGGTTCGGAAACAGCATGACGCCCGGGTGCATGCGTCCCTGCGTGCGGAGCATGTCGGTGGCGCGTCCGTCGTCCTGCGGGCCGCTGTGGCGGCGGTACAGGCGTTCGAAGAGCGAGTCGCTCAGGTTGCGCAGTCCGCTCGTGCGGCGCAGTTCCTCGTCCTTCACCTCCGACTGTGTGCGGCTTTGCAGCACGACGGCCGGCAGTTGCTTATGGTCGCCGATGAGGACGAAGCGGTCTATGGCATTCCGCCCGTCGGCCGAACGGGCACAGAGTATGCCCAGCAACTGAGGTTCGAGTATCTGTGTAGCCTCGTCTACGATGGCGGCATCGAAGTGTTTGAGCCGGAACAGGTCCGTGCGCCCCGCCACCGATGCCACCGTGCCCACGAACACGCGGCACTGCGTCAGCAGGGTGTTCACCTCGGCCCGGTTGCGGCAGGCGGCCAATGCGTTCTCCAGCAGGTTGGGCCTGAAGCGCCGGTCGCACGACAGTTCGTTGCCGATGCGCAGGAAGTGGATGTCCGGCCCGGCAGCGGCTACCGACTGGCAGATTTCGTCTACGGCCCGGTTGGTATAGGCCAGCAACAGGATTTGGCCGCCGGGTTTGCGGTAGAACAGTTCCACCATGCGGCGCAGGGCCCGCGAGGTCTTTCCCGTGCCCGGCGGACCGACAAGCAGGAAGTAGTCGCGTGCGGCGAGGGCTTTCAGCGCCACACGTTCAAAGTCGTTGTCGGCCTGTGCGACGGCGGTGTCCAGCGCAGGGTCGAAGCGCGGCCCGCGCAGGCCCAGCAGGAGGGCGCGGCGGTCGGGGTCGGCATCCAGAAAGGCCGTGAGGCCGCGGTACATGGTCTGGAATACGGTGTCCATGCTGTCGTGTTCCACGGCGTAACGGCTGTCGGCCGGAAACACGTGGAGGTTCCGCTGCGGCGCACGCAGGCGGAGCCGGAGGCGGGTGTCGCTGATTTCCTCGGCAATGGCTTTGAACACCATCCGGTTGGTCACGTTGTCGGTGGCCTCGTTGCGTTCGTAGAGCAACACGGCGTCGCCGTTCCGGAAGTTGGGCAGAAACGTGTCGTCGGCAGGCGGCAGCGTCAACTCTATGCAGGGGCGGTCGGGGTCGGCGGCACGGTTGCGGGTTATCCGCAGGTCGTACAGAATTTCGCCCGCGGCGCGTTTTTCGTCCAGCGTGGCCCGCCACAGGGCGGCCGCCCCGCAGTGGCCCTCGTAGGCCGCATCGCCCGACTTGGCCGTATACTGTTCTTTGGCAATGAAGTTGTACAGGGCCAGGAAATAAGCCTGCTCCGTGGGCCCGAGTCCCTGGAAACGGGTCTGGAAGGCGTCGATGGGCGGTTTCAGCCAGCGTTGCCAGAAAGGGCCGCCCAGGTGCGCTTCGTTCAGCGTGTCGGCGTCGATCTGTTCCAGCACCCGGCGCGTATAGGCGGGGTCGTTGTGGCGCTGCACGGAGTGTTCGGAGGCCACGATGCGGTTGCGCAGGTCGATGGTGCGCTTTATCTGCGCCCACGAGGCCCGTGCCGGATAGAGCAGGGGATAGCGCGTGTAGAACAGGTAGGGGTTGGTCCGCCGGTGGTCCTGTCCCATGCTGTATTCCAGTACAGCCATGTAGAGCAACATCTGTATGCGGTTGTTCATGCGGGGCACTATTTTTCCGCGCAGCGTATATTCGTCGGCCTTTCCCGACTTCATCTCGATGAAGCTGCTCATGTCGCGTTGCATGTAGTCGAGCCGTCCCTGTATGCCCAGTGCTTCGCAGATGTACGAAGGTTCGAGTACGGCGTCGTCGCGGTCCAGGCGGTAGCCCGGTTCGCGGAATGTTTCGCACACCGTGCGTCGTATGTGGTCGAAGTGGCGGCGGCAGCTGGCGGCAAACTCCCGTTCCTGTTCGGCCGTGCGCAGCTCGTCGCAGGTCGCCAGTTCGATGGGGTAGCGGCGGAAGGCCTTCCGCATGCACTCCTTGTACCCAGGTTCGGTAGCGGCGTATATCCATTCGTCGAGGAACAGGTTGGCGATGTTTCCCAGCAGCAGGGCGGCGGCACGACCGGGGGCGGCGAATTTTCCCGCCAGGTAGTTGGCCGGGTGGCTGCCGTAGTCGCGGTAACACTCGGCCAAGGTGCTGATGTCCAGTAGGTAGTCGGGTTCGAGTACCAGGAATCCGGGCGTGAGCGTCCCGTCGTCGGCTATGTTTACGTCCAGCAGGTTGAGCTGTGCGTGCTGCCACAGTAGGGGCAGGGTGGGGCTGAATGCGTCGTTGATGCCCGGTTTGTTGCATGCCACGCGCACGAGTCCGCTCTCCGGGCTGTCGGTGGGGCGTACTAGCAGGGTGTCGCCCTCGGCGTGGTCGTAGCACACGCGCATCCGTTTGACGAAGCGGCGTGTCGCGGAGTGCCGGGACGGCGGGGCGGCTGCCTGTCCGGATAAGCGGGCCAGTGCCTCGGGCAGGGGGGTGCCCGTCAGACGCGAAAGGGCGGTCGCCACGGCACTGAGGTCGCGGCGGAAATCCTCTTCGGAGGGCTGGCGGCGGTGGTTGAGGACATCGTTGGACATCAGGCGGAACGTGTGGAGGCGGTAGCGCTCGGCTGCCGTCAGGCCGCAGGCCGTGGCCGCATAGTTGATGCGGGCGGCCAGGTCGGTGGTTTGCAGTCCCGACTCGGCCGTGTGGCTGTGCAGGGTACGTTCGAGGGCCTCGCGCAACGTATGGTAGCGCTGGGCGGCGGGACTGTCTCCGCTGCGGAGCAGCCGCAGCAGTTCGTCGTAGAGGGGTGAGGCGTCGTCGTACATGTTTCGTGGGGCGTAAAGCGTTCCGGGCAGCGGCGCGTTTGGCCGTTACCGTCTCTTTCGCAGGGCAAAGATACGTCATAAGCGGGAAAGGCGGGCCGTTCGGCACCTCTTATTTCACCGTTCCGGAAAACAGCTGCGTCTTTTTTTTGAAAAAGTACGGAGATATTTCGAAAAAGCTCGGCGCTTGTTGCGGCGCGGACTGCCCGCAGACCGGAACAGGGTGTTCCGGGTACTTATTTTTGAGTATTCCGCTCCGACGGTGGAGGCTCATTTTACTTATTTTTTGGTATTGTCACGTCTTTTCGAAGCCGGTAATTTTGCACAAAAATTTTAAGCACGATGAATGTAAAAGGGTTAATGGCTTTTACAGCCATGATATTGTGTCCGGTCATGTCGGTTTTTTCCCAGACTGCCGGCGGGGCGGACAGTCCGGCTGTCTTTACGAAATCCGACAGCCTGGCAATGGTAAAGATGCAGAAGAAAGTAGCTGCGTGGGACAAGTTGCACATCGGAGGGTACGGCGAAGTGGCCCTCTCCCGCAACTTTTACAGCGACAATTATTTGAGATATTCCGAACCGGGCAAGTACAAGGGAAGCCACGGGCGCTTCGACATGCCGCATGTGGTCATTTACCTGGGCTACGACTTCGGGAAAGGTTGGTCGTTGTCTTCGGAGATAGAGTTCGAACACGGCGGGACGGAGTCGGCCGTGGAGATAGAGACCGAGGAGGCCGGCGAGTATGAGACGGAAGTGGAGCGCGGCGGCGAAGTGGCCCTCGAGCAGTTTTACATCCAGAAGGAGTTTTTTCCGCAGCTGAAGCTCCGCGCCGGTATGCAGGTCGTGCCGGTCGGAGCCACCAACGCTCGTCATGAGCCCAACCAGTTCTTCGGCGTATACCGGCCCGAGGGCGAGAATACCATCTTCCCCTGCACTTGGCACGAAGTGTCGGTATCGTTGTCGGGACGTGCGGGCGACTGGTCGTACATAGGTATGTTCTTGCCCGGACTCGACTCCGAGCGGTTCGGCAATCAGGGCTGGATTCACGACGGGTCGGCCTCGCCGTTCGAATTCAAGATAGCCAACAATTATGCGTTTGCCGCCAGGGTAGACAATTACAGCATCAAGGGCCTGCGGCTCGGCCTGAGCGGCTACGTGGGCAATTCCTTCAAGAACACGCTCTATCCCACATCCTCGAAGAAGAACGACGGTGTCCGCGGAACGGTGTCCATTGCTTCCTTCGACTTCAAGTACGAGGGCCACGGTCTGCTGGCGCGTGGAAACTTCGACTGGGGACACCTGAGCGACGCGGCCCATATAAGCAAGTTCAACATAGCCATGTCGAAAAACTCCACCTCGAAGCGCCAGGAAGTGGCATCCGACGCCGTAGCGGCCGGCGTGGAAGCCGGATACGACGTCTTCTCGCTGGTTCCGAAGATGAGCGTGAAAGGGCAGAAGTTCTATGTGTTCGGACGTTACGACTACTACGACTCCATGGCAAAGATGGAGAGCGGGACACCCTTGCAGTGGTGTAAGCGGAGCAAGGTCTCGGCCGGCATCAACTGGCTGCCCATGCCCCAGATTATCGTCAAGGGCGATTATTCGTACGGCATCCTGGACAAAAAGTACAACAACGAACCGTCTCTTAACATCGGCATAGCCTATGTGGGCTGGTTCAAGTAAAAAAGCAATCGGAATAATAACCACAATAACTACATTTATGAGAATTACGAAATTTATACTGTTTGGACTTGCGGCTCTGTTTATCTCGAGCTGCTCGAGCGATGATTCGGACCGCGACGACGAAGCGGCACCGAAAGAAAAGACACTTCAGGCGGCAACGGCCGCTTATGTGGAACACACCGTACTCCCGACTTATTCGGCCATGGCCGACGCGGCCATACAGCTGCGCGATTTGTGTCATACGATGCAGGAGAAACACACCGCCGGCACACTGACGACGAACGACATCGAGGCTGCCGGAGACGCCTGGCGGCAGGCCCGTAAAAGTTGGGAGCTGTCCGAGGCTTTCCTCTTCGGTCCGGCTGCCAATCATAACATCGACCCGCACATCGACTCGTGGCCCCTTGACAAAGCCGCTATGGACAACTTGCTCGTGCAAATCCGCAACGGTAACAAATGGTCGCTGGAAAACAACGGCGGCTATGGCCTTATCGGTTTCCATTCCGTGGAATATATGCTTTTTGAGCTGAGCGACGACGAAAATACTTCGTTGGTACATTCCACCGCTTACACCCCCGAGGAACTGGAGTACCTCGTAGCCGTGGCCGAGGACTTGTGCGTACAGTGCGTGTGTCTGGAAGCATGCTGGGCCGGCACGGACAATGTGTCTGTGGAGAAGCAGGAGATTCTTGAAGAGGCCGAACTCGACTACGGCGAGAACTACGGATGGGAAATGATGTACGCCGGACAGGCCGGATCGCGCTTCAAAACGTATCAGGAGGCCGCCGAGGAAATCATTCAGGGCTGTATCGACATTGCCGACGAGGTAGGCAATACGAAAATAGGCCGTCCGCACATCGGTTCTTCCCAGGAAGATAAAAACTACATCGAATCGCCTTACTCGCTGAACTCTATCGAGGACTTTGCCGACAACATCCGCTCCATCCGGAACGCATACCTCGGAAGCCGCACGGGCGATGCTTCGGTAAGCGATTACGTCAGGTCGGTCAGCCCCGAAGCCGACGCCGCCGTATGGAGTGCCATCAGCAATGCCATTACGGCCATCGAAGCCATTCCGGAGCCTTTCGCCAAGAATGCTACCGGCCCGCTCGCCGAAACGGCCATGAAGGCTGCCGGAACGACACTCGTCGCAGCCCTCGAAAACGCAAACTCAGTACTTACACGCCACGAATAAAGAGAAACGATGAAAAAGAAAACTACATATTTCGGGCTTGCATTCATTTCGTGCATGGCGCTCGTGTCGTCCTGCTCGGACGACGACGAGATCAAGGACGACACCGCGGGTACGAAGACCCAGCCGGAGTGGTTTTACGCCGGCGGCGAACTCGGTACGACCCTGCTGAGCACGAGCAACGCCTTCGAACAGCCGGCTCCGGCCGTTGACCGACAGGGTTTCTACCAGTCGTTCAAAAATGGCGAGGCGCTGTTCGAAAAACCCTTCATGGCAAACCAGAACGGCGTGCGCTCGGGGCTCGGCCCGGTGTACATCCGTACCTCGTGCCTGCATTGCCATCCCAATTACGGGCACGGCACGCGGATTCCGGAGGGCAGTTTCAACACCAACGAGATAGGCAACGGCTGCCTGCTGGTGGTGTACGACCCCGCCACCGAGGGCTACGTGCCGTGGCTGGCCGGCATGCCCCAAAGCCACGCCGTGGCTCCGTTCAAAGCCCCGCTGGATGAATCCAAAATCCGGGTCCGGTGGATCGACGCGACCGACGAATGGAACAACCGCTTCGACGACGGCGAGCAATACTCCCTTCAATATCCTGAAGTCACGATGCCCCGCGAGGCTATCTATGTCGTAAACCAGGGTTACCAGCTCCCCGGCGATTATGCCGTGAAGTTGGAATCGACGATCGGCATTTACGGAACCGGCCTGATCGATGCCATTCCCGAAGAGGACATCCTGGCGCAATACCGGAAGGAGCATGCGGACAGCCTCCTGCCCAACGGGTTGAATCCTGCCTTCTTCAGCGGAGGAAACTGGGCTTCGATGTATGCCAATACGGTACAGGGAGACGGTACGAAGTACGTGCGCCGCTTTACTTACGCCCTCTCGCGCGGCCCGTTGCAGGATGCGGCTGGTGCCAACGCCATCTGGAACATCACTAACGTGACGCGTTCCGACCGCAGGTACCATTACCTGGACGCTGCCGGCACGTATGTGAAGTATTCTGCCAAAGACCCGGAGGTACAGGCCGGTTTCGACAGTTACGTGGCCCGCATCGACCCCGACCGCAAGCATCCCGCTTATTGGAACGGTAGCCTGGAGGAGCGCATCACAGCCTACCTGACCGACAAGAACCTGGACATCGAGATGAGCGACGACGAGTATACGGACCTCATGGTCTGGCACCGCGGTCTGGCCGTCCCTGCCGTCCGCGACATCGACGACCCTGCCGTGTCGAAGGGCAAGGAACTGTTCGGCGAGATAGGCTGCGACTACTGCCACCGTCCGAGCTGGACGACCGGACCCGACGAAATCGTCGACCCCAACAGGTTCTTCAAGGGCAACGAACTGCCCCGCTTCCCGAACCAGAAGATATGGCCCTATACCGACATGGTGCAGCACAAACTGCTCATGGCGAACGACATCCGCGGCGGGTGGTGCCGCACGACGCCCCTCTGGGGACGCGGGCTCCACAGCAAGGTCACGGGTAGCCCGACGGCCGACCGCCTGCACGACTGTCGCGCACGTACCACGCTCGAGGCCATCATGTGGCACGGCTATTCGCCCAAGAGCGACGCACGTTACAGCGTGGAGCGGTTCCGGAAACTGCCTAAAGCCGACCGCGACGCCATCATACGCTTTGTAGATGCCATATAAGATGTTGCGACAACCGTTTACATTCCTGATACATATTGCCTTGGCCGTTATTCTTGCCGGGGCAATTGTCACTCATTACGTCGGCATCCAGGGCGAGTTGGCCCTGTCCGAGGGCGGCAAGGCCGTGAGTACTTTCGTAAAGACGTCGGGGCCGGGGAATGGGGTGTTCCCGTTTGCGGTGATGCTCGAATCCGCCGATATCGACTTCTATCCCGGCACGACCACCCCGATGGACTTCCGCAGCCGCCTCCGCATCGACGGCAAGCCCGTGACGGTGGCTATGAACAAAGTGGCCGAAGTCGACGGCTGGCGCTTCTATCAGTCCGGCATCAGTCCCGGCGCCACCCGCCTGTCCGTCAGCTACGACCCGTGGGGAACGGGCATCACCTACACGGGCTATGCGTTGCTTTTTATCGGCATGATGGGGTACTTCTTCCAGCGGAATACGTCCTGGCGGGCCTTGCTCAGGGCGGGCCGCTCGGCCGCTGCGGCGGTCCTGCTCTTCGTCGCCGTGGGCGCAAGGGCTCAGGGTCGTCCTCCGTTGCCCGCCATGCAGCGGCCTTTGGCGGCCAATATGGGCAAGGTATATGTCTATTGGAACGAGCGCGTCTGTCCGCTCCAGACCATGGCCAGGGACGTTACGCTGAAACTGTACGGTTCCGAATCATACTGCGGCCTGACTTCCGAACAAGTCCTGTCGGGCTGGCTGTTCTATTTCGACGCGTGGGAGCGCGACTACCGCACAACCCATGCTGACCCGCCCCGCGGCATGAAGCAGCAGAAGCTCAGCGACGAGCGCCAGGCACTGATTCGCTGGATGGGTACGGGCGAGGCATTCAAGATTTACCCCTACCGCACCGCCGAGGGACACACCGAATGGCTCTCGCTCACGGGCAAACGTCCGTCCCGTATGAGCCTCGAACAATGGCAGTTCATGCAGACCGTCATGCCCGGCATCAAAGCGCTTTTGCTTGCGGGCTACAACGTCAAGGCCAACGAGGCCCTGAAAGAGCTTGTGGCCGGCCAAATCCGCTATGCCGGCAGCGCAAACCTGCCTTCGGCGGCCCGCATGCAGGCAGAACGGGTCTACAACCGGTATGCAAGCCTCTTGCCGCCGGCCGTCCTGTCGCTTCTGCTCGGTGTCTTTTGCCTGTATGCGGCTATAAGGGAACTGCGGCTGAAAAGGTGGGTGTGGACGGGCGTGCGTGCCGTGTCGGCCGCGCTCCTGGTCTACCTGCTCGTCCTGCTGGCCCTGCTGTGCTGGATAGGGGGACATGCGCCGCTGTCCAACGGCCCGGAGATGATGCTGTTCATGGGTTTTCTGGCCCTGTCCGGCTCGTTGGTAGGCCGCAGCCGGATGCTCGGAGGTGCATTCCTGACCGTAGCGGCCATGACGTTGTTCGTAGCCGTCATGGGCGGGCGCACGCCCCGTATCGGCATGCTTATGCCCGTTTTGTCGAGCCCCCTGCTGTCCGTACACGTGATGCTGGTCATGATGTCTTACGTCCTGTTCCTGATAATGGCCATCCTTGCCGCCGTAGGCCTGTCGTCGCGGAATCCGTCGGTGGCCGGTTCCCTGTACCGGATGAACCGTATTGTCCTTGTTCCGGCCGTGTGTCTGTTGGCTGCGGGCATCTTTGTGGGTGCAATCTGGGCCAACCAGTCGTGGGGACGGTATTGGGGATGGGACCCCAAGGAAACCTGTTCGCTGGTCATGCTCCTGGTCTATTCCGTCCCGCTGCATGCGGGGATCCGGCGGTTGAAGGCATTCCGCCGACCCGCCGTACTGCACTGGTACCTGCTTGCGGCCGTGCTGCTTGTGGTCTTTACCTATTTCGGCGCTAACTATTTTCTTCCGGGACTCCACTCGTATGCGTGAGCCGGATGTCTTTTGCTGAAACCCATGGATTGTAGTAGAACAGGGTCCGGACGCAGTTTGTATGCCGTCCGGGTCTTGTTTTTCGAATCGGGTGGCCCGGATTTCAAAAAAGCAGGCCACCTGTTTTCTGTACGCGATATGTCGGTATACATGTCTTTTCGTCGGAAGGGTGGGCGTGGTTGTCCGTTGCTGTTTTCGGCCCTTATACGGAAAACGGAGTGCGTATTTCAGTCTCTATGTTCTATCTTGCTGAATATTGGTAAGGCTGACTGGCGCCGTAACACCCTATTTTTATCGCTCGACTCTTCAATTCTTATACCTGAATAACGGGTTATTTACTTTTGATATGATCAAGTAATCGGTTTAATTGTGCTTGAAGTTCGTCTCGATTAGGAAGATACAGTTGATAACGTGCAGCGAAAAGTTGGTTATCTATACCCTGAAGGGCATACTCCATTAACAGTTCGTCTTTTTTAGCTCCTAAAACAATACCAATCGGAGGATTATCGTCTGGCTGACAAATTTCGTTTTTAAAATAATTTAGATAAAGATTCATCTGACCTATATCACCATGTTTTATTTCTGCGCGCTTCAAGTCAATAAGAACATAGCATTTTAGAATTGCATGATAGAAAACCAAATCCACCTTGAAACGTCTGGCACCAATCGGTATGATGTATTGACGGCCAATAAAGGCAAAACCTCTACCTAATTCCAATAAGAATTTCTCCATATTGGTTTTCAAAGCCTTCTCAAGTTCTGTTTCTTTGTAATGCTTCTGCTGAGGTATACCTGTAAACTCAAGTACATATGGGTCATGAATAATGTCTGTTGGCGTTAGTATCTGATGCCCCTGATTAGCAAGTGCAAGGACTCCTTCTCTGTCTGTACTGAGAGCAAGTCGCTGGAATAATGACGAGTTGATTTGGCGTTTTAGTTCCCTGACCTTCCAGCCTTCTTTGATACATTCCTTCATGTAAAATTGCATTTCCATCGGGTCGTCACACTTCAGTAATTCAAAGTAATGACTCCACGTCAATTG
>CATXZX010000021.1 GCA_958404085.1 uncultured Prevotellaceae bacterium
GGTCCTGTTTTTTACGCATTATTAACGCATGCTTTTTGTCGCGATTACGTTTTTGGACTTTGCGGTTGGCTTTTTGGAAAATATCTCTGCGTTGTTTTCAATTATCTGCCTGGTTTTTCAAACTGCGGGCCCTGTGTTTTTTTAGTTTTGCGGAGTTTTGTGCAATAATTGCGGCATGTTTCGCGTTTTCTTAGGAGAACCGGGCGAAACAATGAAGTGGACGGACAGAATAAAATACGTTAAAATAATATTGATGATTACGGCTGTGGTCATAGCCGTGACGTCTTTGATTATTTCGCATTTCCTGATTCGCGACTTGTTTCGTGAGGAACAGAATAAAATGGCTGTCTGGGCCGAAGCGATGCGTTCGTTGAACAGTGCGGATGAGACGACCGATCTGAACCTTGTACTCAAGGTACTGAACGGAAACCATACGATTCCGGTCATCGTACTCGATGCCTCCGGCCATGTGTCGACCTATCGGAATATCGCGATCGAAGAAGCCGATACCGTCGCTTTTCTTGACAAACTGGCAGATGAAATGCGTTCTGCTGGCTATGTGTTGCGCATGTCGCTGTCCGGCGCTTCGGATTCCGAGTCGGGACGAGACGATGACTTTATAGAAATATGTTATCAGGAGTCGTCTATGCTGAAGCGTTTGGCCACCTATCCGTATATCCAGCTCGGCGTCGTCCTTATTTTTGTTATCGTAGCGATTTTTGCATTGCTCAGTTCGAAAAAAGCCGAACAGAACAAAGTGTGGGTTGGTCTTTCGAAGGAGACGGCCCACCAGTTGGGCACTCCTATATCCTCACTGATGGCGTGGATGGAAATTCTGCGCGAGAATTATCCGGACGATCCGTTGTTGGAAGAACTCGGCAAGGACGTAGACCGTTTGCAGCTGATAGCGGAACGGTTTTCTAAAATTGGTTCCAATCCGGAGCTGTGCCCCGAAAATTTGCAGGCTGTGTTGTCGCGTGTTGTGGAATACATTTCGCGGCGTTCATCTAACAAAGTGAAGATGGTCTGCCGTTTTGCATCCGAGCCACTGACGGTCCCCCTTAATGCCGCGTTGTTTGAATGGGTGGTGGAGAATTTGTGTAAGAACGCAATCGACGCAATGGCTGGTGCGGGCCGGATAACGTTAAGTGCCTTTATGGAGAACGGTCACGTCGTGATAGAGGTGGCCGATACGGGAAAGGGAATAACTAAAAAACATTTTAAAACGGTGTTTACCCCCGGTTTTACCACGAAAAAGAGGGGCTGGGGGTTGGGACTGTCGTTGGCCAAACGCATTGTGGAGGAATATCATAAAGGACGGATTTTCGTGAAAAATTCGGAACCGGGGAAAGGAACGGTGTTCAGAATAGAATTGAAAAATAAAGTTTTCCTTTGATTTTCTGTGCCGGTAATTAAAAATAATGTAACTTTGCACCCCGATGCTTGGTGTAGATACATATAAGATTGATTTGCGGATTCAGCCGGAGACTATTTCGGAGACAGTTCGGTATGTCTTGGGCGAGGACTTCTTTGCCCAGTTGGACGAAAGCGAGATCCGGAACGGCGACTTGTGTGCCGATGTCTTGGTAGAAGGCCGCATGGGTGTCTATCGGTTCGATATTAAGATACAAGGGACGGTGGAAATACTTTGTGACCGTTGTCTGGAGTTGATGACGCAGCCTGTGGAAACAACGTATACCCTCAAGGTGCGTTTGGGTGAGACGTATGACGAAACGGATGATATGCTTGTCCTGCCGGAGAATGACGGTATTTTTGACTTGGGATGGACGATGTATGAGATTATCGCATTGTCTGTGCCTATCATGCACGTACACCCCGAAGGGACGTGTAACGCGGAAATGGAGGCACGCCTGAATGAGCTCCGAACGTTCGATACCGATGAGTGAGTGGCAGGCCCCTGTTGACAGAAAGAGTAAATTAAATAATTAAAGAATAGATAACTTTTAACGTATAAGAAAATGGCACATCCTAAAAGAAGACAATCGAAAACAAGAACGCTGAAAAGAAGAACTCATGACAAGGCTGTCGCTCCCACGTTGGCAGTTTGTCCGAACTGCGGAGAGTGGCATGTATATCATACGGTATGCCCGGCTTGCGGATATTACAGAGGTAAGTTGGCAATCGTAAAAGAAGCTGCCGTCTAAAACGTTCAAGAATAATGTAGCCAAAACGGTGGAATGCCGTTTTGGCTTTGATTTATAGAAAAACCGAATGGAAAAAATAAATGCTGTAATTACTGGCGTTGGCGGATATGTTCCCGAGTACGTGCTGAACAATGATGAATTGTCGCGTATGGTGGACACGAACGACGAATGGATTATGACCCGTATCGGAGTCAAGGAGCGTCGTATCCTGAACGAAGAGGGATTGGGCACCAGCTACATGGCTCGCAAGGCGGTGAAACAGTTGTTGCTGAAGACGGGCTATGATGCTGACAGTATAGATTGTGTGATTGTATCGACAACTACGCCCGATTATCATTTTCCTTCGACTGCATCTATCGTTGTAGGACGGCTCGGCATGAAAAATGCGTTTGCATTGGACATTCAGGCTGCATGTTGCGGTTTCTTGTATGCCATGGACGTGGCATCCGGCATGATACAGAGTGGCCGTTATAAGCGTGTCGTAGTTGTCGGTGCCGACAAGATGTCCTCAATCGTGGACTATTCGGACCGGGCTACGTGTCCTATCTTCGGTGACGGCGCTGCCGCTGTCATGCTGGAGCCGACAACCGAGGAATACGGACTGATGGATTCTTTCTTGCGCACGGATGGAAAAGGACTTCCGTTCCTGTGTATGAAAGCCGGAGGTTCGGTATGTGGTCCGTCTTACTTCACCATCGACCACCGCATGCACTACCTGCATCAGGAAGGACGTACGGTGTTTAAATTTGCAGTGACGAACATGAGTGATGCCTGCGAATTGATAGCTCAGCGTAACGGTCTGGATAAAGATAATATCGCATGGATTATTCCTCATCAGGCCAATGTCCGCATTATTGAGGCGGTAGCTCATCGTCTGGAGGTATCGATGGACAAAGTAATGCTGAACATTCAGCGCTACGGTAATACCAGTGCCGGTACTTTGCCTTTGGCGCTTTGGGATTATGAACGTCAGTTAAAGAAAGGAGACAATCTGATCTTTACGGCTTTCGGCGCCGGTTTTACGTGGGGTGCATCCTATGTGAAGTGGGGATACGACGGAAACGCAAAGAAGTAAAGAAATTAAACGCATAACAAGAAAAACGCATCCAGAGTTATCCGATGCGTTTTTTTTTCAAAAGGAATAAGGTAAGATGGAACATAAGGCCGGATTTGTAAACATCGTGGGAAACCCGAATGTCGGGAAGTCGACACTGATGAACCTGTTCACGGGAGAGCGTGTGTCGATAGCAACGTTCAAGGCACAGACAACGCGCCACCGGATCATGGGTATTGTCAATAATGATGAGATGCAAATCGTTTTTTCCGATACACCGGGTGTACTGAAACCGAATTATAAATTGCAGGAATCCATGTTGGCCTTTTCGGAATCGGCCTTGCAGGATGCCGATGTGTTGCTGTACGTGACGGATGTCGTGGAGAATCCGGACAAGAACGATGACTTCTTGCAGAAAGTAGCGCGGATGAATGTGCCTGTGTTGCTCCTGATTAATAAAATAGATTTGAGTAATCAGCAGCAATTGGGCGATCTGGTGGCCGCCTGGCACGAGAAATTGCCTTCTGCCGAGATATTTCCTATTTCGGCCCAGGCCCGCTTCAATGTAGATGTAGTCATGAAACGCATTAAGGAACTCCTGCCTGTATCTCCCCCTTATTTCGATAAAGACCAGTGGACTGACAAGCCAGCCCGATTCTTCGTTACGGAAATTCTGCGCGAAAAGATTTTGTTGTATTATGACAAGGAAATTCCCTATTCCGTAGAAGTAGTTGTCGATGAGTTTAAGGAAGAGGCAAAGAAGATAGGCATCCATGCAACAATCTATGTGGAGCGTGAAAGCCAGAAGGGAATCATAATCGGACATAAGGGCGTGGCGCTGAAAAAAGTTTCATCGGAGGCGAGAAAATCGCTCGAACGTTTTTTTCAGAAGAAGATATATCTTGAAACTTTTGTGAAGGTTGATCGCGATTGGCGCAACTCCGATCGCGAATTGGCCAATTTTGGATATAATTTAAACGGAGATTAATAGTAACCTTGCCGTGAGGCACGATTTTATAAAGGAATATATGGGAAATTTAATTGCCATCGTAGGGCGTCCCAATGTGGGAAAATCAACGTTGTTTAATCGTCTGACCAAAACGCGTCACGCTATCGTAAGCGACGAGGCCGGAACGACGCGCGACCGCCAATATGGAAAAATGGATTGGAACGGTCGTGAGTTTTCGGTCGTAGATACGGGCGGATGGGTTGTCAATTCGGACGATATTTTCGAAGAGGAAATCAGAAAACAGGTTTTGCTGGCTACGGAAGAGGCCGATGTGATTCTTTTTCTGGTGGATGTAAAGAACGGTATCACGGATTTGGACGAACAAGTGGCTGCTATTTTGCGCCGCACGAAGAAACCGATCTTATTGGTAGCCAATAAAACAGATAACAACGAGTTGATATACAGTGCGGCTGAGTTCTATTCGCTCGGATTGGGCGAACCTTATTGCATCTCGGCTGCAACCGGAAGCGGAACGGGCGACCTGCTTGATCTTGTCCTTGAGAAATTAGGTCCCGAGACGAAGGAAGAAGTCGATACCGAAATACCCCGCTTTGCCGTTGTAGGCCGTCCGAATGCGGGAAAGAGCAGCCTGGTAAATGCCTTTATCGGAGAGGAACGTAATATCGTAACCAATATCGCGGGAACTACGCGCGACTCCATCTATACGCGTTACACCAAGTTCGGTTTCGACTTTTATCTGGTCGATACGGCCGGTATCCGTAAGAAAAATAAAGTGTCCGAAGATCTGGAGTATTACTCCGTAATGCGTTCTATCCGTACCATAGAAAATTCTGACGTGTGCATTTTGCTGATCGACGCGACACGGGGAATCGAAGCACAGGATATGAATATTTTCCAGCTGATACAGCGCAATCAGAAAAGCCTGGTAGTCGTTGTCAATAAGTGGGATCTGGTGGAAGACAAGAGTACGATAGTCATGAAAACCTTCGAGAACGCCATCCGTTCGAGAATGGCACCTTTTGTCGATTTCCCGATTATTTTTGCCTCCGCACTGACGAAACAACGTATCTTCAAGGTGCTTGAAACCGCAAAAGATGTCTTCCTGCACCGGAAAACACGCGTATCGACGGCAAAACTGAACGAAGAGATGCTGCCGCTTATCGAAGCCTATCCCCCTCCTTCGATTAAAGGTAAATACATTAAAATAAAGTATTGCGTGCAGCTTCCTGCCACTCAGATACCTTCGTTCGTGTTTTACGCCAATTTGCCTCAGTATGTGAAGGAGCCGTACAAGCGCTTTCTCGAGAATAAAATCCGTGAGCATTGGGACTTCGGAGGAACGCCGATAAACATATTCATCCGTCAGAAGTAGGCTATGCGCAAGGTGGGCCGTATTCTTTTTTTTATGATTCTTTTTCTGGTCTTTTCCTGTGGAGATAAAGATGAAAAGGAACTGAAACAAGCCGGCGATGCGGCTGTCAAGTACTATGAGTACCTGATAGCCGGCCAGTATGACCGTTATGTAGATGGCATACGTTCGTGCGACAGTGTTCCCGAGGCTTACCGTAATCGGATGAAAGTTCTTGTCAAACAATTTGTGGCCCGTGAGAAAGCGAAGAACGGCGGACTGAAATCCGTGGCGCTGGGACGCGAAGAACTTTGTCTGGGCGGAATGTCGGCCAATGTCTTTCTGAATGTCACGTTCGGCAACGGCATGACGGAAGAAGTGGTTCTTCCACTCGTAAAGGTAGGCAAGATCTGGCGTATGCAGTAATTGCCCGGTGAATCCGAATCAACTAAAAAGCAACAAAACTCCGTCTTGACCGTATGGCGGAACTTTGTTGCTTTTTCTGTAATATCCTGTCGGAGGAAAACCGGGGTTATCTGTTTCCTTTTCCGACGTTTATCAGATAAGCTATCTTGGCATAAATGGCACCGTTGGCCGAGCGTGAGAAAACATCTTTCTTGGCATTTCCGAACAAGTCGCTCAGTCCGTAATAATAGCGTCCTTCCAGCGTGAAGTGGCCTATGCCCGTATTCAGTTCAAGGCCCAGTCCGGCCGTAATGCCATAGTCGAATTTGTTTTTAATGGCCATGTCGTATTGGGCATACATGTTGTTGGGGCGATCCGGATTCCCTTCTCCGTTCAATGTCCACTCGTTGCTTTGCTCACTGCTTTCGCCCAGGCAGAAACCGATTTGCGGGCCTGCCAGTATGTAGAACAGCAGTCCCCTGTTTTCCTTTCCCCATCCCAGCCGGGCCATCATGGGCAGTTGGATGTAGTTCATGTTCCGTTGATACGTGTCGGGCAGTTTCTCATCGCGGCTGTTCATGATTTCCTCCTTCCATCCCAACTGGGCATAATTCAGTTCGACCTGGATGGAGCAGAGGGTCTTGAAATATTTTTCGCTTGTATAGCGGAATGTGAGTCCAGTGGTGATTCCGCTGTGCATGCCCTGTTTGATGGTGGGATCAAACGACACGGTATTCAGGCAGATGCCTCCGTTTACTCCGACCACAAAATCGTTCCGGGCTTCTCCGATCTGTGCTTTTGTCCGGTTGAGTCCTATGAATGACAAAAGGAGTATGACAAAGGGGTAACTGTATGTTTTCATCGTATATCCAGGACTTCGATGGTGTTGTTTGTCTTGTAATGGACAAACCATATACTGTTGTTGACCAGTCCGCCCCAGTTGCTGACTCTTTTCAGGTCGATTGGGTTCTGGTAGGGGATGGTCTTTACTTGTTTTTCCGTGAATTTCTTACCATAAAGCGACAGGCCGCGGAGCGCATAGTATCCGAAGTCGAATCCGCTCATGGCCATACAGGGGTAGGTAAGTGTGGCTGCACCGAACCATTTCTGGTATTTCCGGTCGAACTGTGTCGTTTGTGGCGACAGCGGATTGCGGTAGAAATTGGTGAAGAAGCACGTGTCGAACAGGTAGAAGTTTTTCAGCTGTGTAGTTACGTATGTCTGCCATTCCGGGTAGCCGAAAAGCCTGATTCTGTACTCCGGATGTTTCTGGACGAACGTCTTGAGCTGCGGAACCAGTATGTTCAGCGACGTGATTTTATGGTCGGCCGGTACGATGGTGTTTGTCTTATTGGCCGATAGGGCTTTCAACAGCGATTCTTCGTTGATGGCGCTGTTCAGGGTCTTGTAAGGCATGTTGTTAGCCTTCAGGTGAGCGGCCAGGGCTTTCGGAAACGCCTCTTCGTTGCTTCCGCAGAACACGGTATGGTTGTTTTTGAATAGAGCCGTATAACCTTTGCAGGCTTTTTCTATCTGGTAATGGTCTGAGGCGTTCATCTGGATGAGGTAGGGGTTCTCGTTTATTTCCCTGTATTTAGAGAGAAACGGAACAAGAAGCAGTATCTCGTTGCGTTTGGAGTAGTCGCTCAGGATAGGGATTTGTTCCTGATACAGCGGACCTACGATGATATGGACCTTTTTCAGGGCTGCGTTTTGCAACAGGCTCTGGATGTCGGCTTCTGTCCTTCCCGAGTGGAACGTGTGTATGGTGGCCGAAACGCCCTGTTGCCTGAGGCTGTCTACGGCCAGCAGAAACCCTTTGTAGAATTCAAGCGACTTGGCGTCATCCTTCGTGTTGTTTTTCAGGGGGAGTACAACCGCTATGCGTATCGGGTCGACTCCTTTTTCGGGTGCAAGCGTTTGCTGCTGGGGCTGTACGCTTTTCGTTTGCTGCGCGGCAACCGGAATTTTGATGGTCATGCCTTTTTTCAGTTTACCCTCTTCGCCGTTCAGTTCCGGATTGACGGCTTTTATTTCCTGTTCGCTGACGTTGTACATCTTTCCGATGCTGTACAATGTTTCTTTTTTCTTGACTTCGTGGTTTCGGGTCTTTACCGTTTCGCGTACCGTCTTGCACGTTGTGTTTTGGGGCAACCGGATCACTTCGCCCACCTTGAACGATTTTTCGTCGAAACCGGGATTCTGTTTACAGATAGCCTGTGCGCTGACATGATATGTCTTGGTCAGCTGATAGAGCGTTTCGCCCTTCTGGATGGTGTGGTAGACGAATCCGGCGGGTGGGGCGATGAGGACTATCTGTCCGGTTCGGATGTTGCTCTCGATGCCGGGGTTGTGTTTCTTGATGTCGTTTACGGATGTTCCGTAAGACGATGCAATGGAATAAAGCGTTTCGCCGCCCTTTACGGTGTGTCGTGCAAAACCGTCGTTCTGTGCATACGTGGAGACAAAACACCAGAAGAGCGACAGCGTAGCCAGCATACGCCAAAAATATTTGATATCGTTCATGCCTTCTCTCATTATTTCGGGAACAAAAGTACATAAAAAAAGCCGTTTTCTCAATAGGAAACATTAATTTTGCAGAAACGATTTGTCATGAAGTTTCCTTTATTTATATTAGCATACTTGTTTTTTCTTTTCTTCCCGGTCTTTGCACACGGGCAGAATGTCGTTTTGCCGACGGCATCCCCCCTCATGGAGATTCAGGAAGATGGAGAAATGGTCGAGATGGTAGAATATTCAGGCTCCGGGCCTGTAATTTCGAAATTCCAGGCCCGTGCTGAAAATTATCTCGGATATATTCCGTATTACGAATGGCGCTTTTATATGGCAGGTAAGGAAAACGAACCTTACCTGATTCGTTACGACGAGCAGGTAGACTATACGTTCAAGACTTCGGGCACTACGTTTGTCCAGCTTTATATCACGTTTGTCAACGGAACGGATACCGTGGAATACGAAATGGACGAGCCTTTTTCCGTTACGATAAGCGAGTCGAAACTGGAACTGCCCAATGCCTTTTCGCCCAACGGAGACGGCCAGAATGATATTTATAAAGTGAAGGAAGGGTATCAGAGCATCATCAGTTTTCATGCTTATATATATAATAGGTGGGGAAAACGGCTTTATGAGTGGACCGACATAGACGGCGGATGGGACGGCAAATATAACGGGACCGACGTGAAGGAGGGGACCTACTTCTGCCTGGTAAAGGCTGTCGGGGCCGACGGCCGCAAGTATGAGATAAAGAGAGATGTAAATCTGTTACGTGGATTTCAACAAAACGCAACGAAATGACGGAGTGTGAACGAATAGAGAGAGGGGTGGTACAGGTACTTGGGGCAAGGGCTCACAATCTGAAAAACATCAATGTTTCCATACCGCGCAATAGTCTGACGGTCATAACAGGACTGAGCGGAAGCGGCAAGAGTTCCTTGGCCTTCGATACGATATTTGCCGAGGGGCAACGCCGCTACATCGAGACCTTTTCGGCCTATGCCCGGAATTTTCTGGACAACCTGGAACGTCCGGATGTAGACAAGATAACGGGGCTTAGCCCGGTGATAAGCATCGAACAGAAAACGACGAACAAAAATCCGCGGTCTACGGTCGGTACGGTTACGGAGATTTATGACTTCCTGCGCCTGCTGTATGCCCGTATCGGCGAGGCTTATTCGTATGTCTCGGGCGAGAAAATGGTGAAGTATACCGAAGAACAGTTGCTCGACCTGATACTGAACGAATACGGAGGGCACCGCGTTTATCTGTTGTCCCCCTTGGTGAAGAACCGTAAGGGACATTATCGTGAACTCTTCGACTCGCTGAGGCGAAAAGGCTTCATGACCGTCCGGATAGACGGCAAACTGACGGAATTGGTCAAGGACTTGCGCGTAGACCGCTACAAGAATCACGACATCGAACTGGTGGTGGACAAACTCGTCGTGCAGGAAAAAGACCGTAGCCGCCTGAAGAAAAGCATTGCCGCGGCCCTGACGCAGGGCGATGGGCTGATGGCTGTATTGGATGTGGACCACGAAGGTTCGTTCCGCCATTACAGCAAGCGCCTGATGTGTCCTGTTTCGGGCATCGCCTACAAAGACCCGGCGCCGCACAACTTTTCGTTCAACTCGGTTGTGGGGGCGTGTCCGCACTGCAAAGGGTTGGGCGAGATCAATGTGATAGACTACGACAAGGTAGTGCCCGATAAATCCCTCTCTATCCACGAGGGTGCTATCTTGCCTTTGGGCAAGTATAAGGCATCGCTCATATTCTGGGAGATAGATGCCCTGCTCGAACCGTACGGCTGTAACCTGAAGACTCCGTACGGCGAGATACCGCAGGAGGCGGTCGACGAAATTTTCCAAGGGTCGAACGAGCGCTTGCGGATCAGGGCCGAACTGGTGCATACGTCGACCGATTATTATGTGACTTTCGACGGACTGAGCAAATACATCCGCCAGATGGCCGATCGCGAGATGTCGGCGTCGGCCCAGAAGTGGGTCGACCAGTTTGCCCGCACTACGGTCTGTCCCTATTGCAAGGGACAGCGGTTGAACCAAGAGTCGCTCCATTTCCGGATAGACGGTAAAAATATCTACGATGCTGCCTCGATGGACATAAAGGACCTGTATGCGTGGATAGAAAATCTGGAGCCCAGACTGGACCGGCGGCAGCGGCTTATCGGTCGCGAGATACTGAAGGAGATAGCCGGCCGCCTGCATTTTCTGTTGGATGTGGGGTTGGGGTATCTGTCGCTGAACCGGACGTCGTCAAGCCTTTCGGGAGGCGAAAGCCAGCGTATCCGGCTC
>CATXZX010000022.1 GCA_958404085.1 uncultured Prevotellaceae bacterium
CTGGCAAACCCTTGTCTACCGTGGTAAAAAGACGTTCCGAGTCGAGAATACCTCCACGTCCTACCGCTGCCTGGTATTCTCCTTTGTAGAATACGAAGACAAAAAAGAAAAAGAAGTCATTACGTTCTACGTCACCGACGACGACAATCATCTCCCGGTACGCTTAGACATGTTCCTGAACTTCGGTACGGCCAAAGCCTACCTGACCGGTGCCCGCGGCATCCGCAACCCTCAGAAAGCGAAACTCTGACCGGCCCGAGACCCGAGGCCTCCCGATAACAAAAACGTCTGCCCTACTCTGAATCCGGGGCAGACGTTTTTGTTTGGGTATCAGTCGGGCGTTCCCTCTAACGCTTCACCTCGTCCCACTTCGGCGGTTCGCGGTGCATCAGTTTGCGCACGAAGAAGTCGAAACGCTTCCGCTCGCCGAACGCCTCGCCCATCGTATGTCCCGCACCCGGCACAACAACCAGTTCGAAGTCCTTTCCGGCCTTTATCAGCGCATCTGCCACCTGCATGGTCGAGGCCGGGTCCACATTATCGTCCAGTTCGCCCACAACCAACATAAGGGGGCGCGTCAGCCGGTATGCGTTGGCCACATTCGAGGAAGCCACGTAGGCGCTGTCCACCGGATAACCCATCCACAATTCGTTCCACCAGATTTTATCCATACGGTTGTCGTGGCATCCGCAGGCCGAATAGGCCGCCTTGTAAAAATCCGGATGAAACAAGACCGCGGCCAACGATTCCTGTCCTCCGGCCGAGGCACCGAAAATACCCACCCGCGTACTGTCCAGCTGCGGATAACGGCGCGCGGCAGCCTTTATCCAGGCCTTGCGGTCGGGGAATCCGGCATCCTGCAGGTTCTTGTAACAGATGTTCTCGAAGGAGCGCGAACGGAACGATGTCCCCATTCCATCCACCTGTACAACGATAAAGCCCAACTCCGCCAACGCCGTAGCATTCCAGTTATAAGCGGCGAAAGACTTCGGCACATACTGGTCGCCGGGACCGGCATAAATATACTCTATCACCGGATATTTTTTCGAAACATCGAAGTTCGACGGCCGGTAAATGAGCCCCCACATGAGTGTGTGTCCGTCGCGTCCCGGAGCGGCAAAGACCTCCGGCGCACGCCATCCCTTGGCCTGCAACGCCGCGATGTCCGCCTTTTCAAGCAACATGCGCTCGCTGCCGTCCGCCGCATTGCGGAGCGTAGCCACCGGCGGATTCTCAGCCGTCGAGCGTACATCTACCACATATTTCATGTCTGCCGAATAAACCGCCTTATGCGTCCCGGCATCCGGAGTCAGACAGGTCAGGCCCTTTCCGTCCATGCCGATGCGATAGTAACGTATCCAATACGGGTCTTCGCCCTTCTCCATGCCGTTGGCCGAAAAATAAATCTGACCGGAAGCCTCGTCCACACGCTGCACGCCGCGCACATACCACTCGCCTCGCGTCAGTTGTCGCTTCACGCGGGCCGTCTTGCGGTCTATCAGGTACAGATGGTTCCAATTGTCGCGCTCGCTCGACCATATCATGCTCTTGCCGTCCTCCGTATCGTAGCGGAAACGGCGCGGATAGTTCACGTAATGGTCGTGGCGTTCCTCCACCAGCGCACGCACTTCGCCCGACTCGGCCGAGAGTTCGAGTACGCGATACACCTTATGTCCCCGTTCGTTATACTCAAAGGTTACGGCACGACTGTCGGCGTTCCATTTCAATCCGGTCAGGTCATACTGGCTGGCAAAGAGCGTGGTCTCGGGAATGACGGCCTTGCCGCTCTCCACATCATAGATGCAAGGATGCTTGAAACGCAGTTCGTCGCCGGGTTTTGCATACTCCTGTTTGTGCAGAACGGGCTGCAACTGGTTGCGGGGCGACGACTCCACGTAATAGACGTAGCGCTTTTCGGCTGCCGGACGGATACGTGTGGAAACGATGCGGCGGCTGTCGGGCGACCACTGTATGTAGGTGGAATAATAGTTCCCCTGCGTGCCGTCCACACTCAGCTGGCGCACTTTGCCGTCCTTCAGATTGCGAACATACAGGTTAAAGTCGCGCACATAGGCCTCGTAGCGGCCGTCGGGAGAGGCCACCGGCCCCCAACCCTGTTCGTCGTCCACCTCCATCCAATGGCGTTGCCGGCCGGGGCGCGGAATGTTTCCCAACCGCTTCAGGCTGTTGCCTCCCACCGCATACGACCAGCGCGAACCGCCGTAACAGAACGTCAGCGTATCGAGCCCTTCGCTCACTTCCAGGCGTTCCAGGTTCAACCGGCTTCCGTCCACCTGCTGTCCGGTCTGCCGGCCCAGTTCGCCGGCTAGGCGCGAAGCGTCGAACAACAAGGTCCGTTTTTTGGCATCGGCGTCCACCAGCACATACTCATCGCCCTTCGGCGTATGGTTCTTATACCAAAAATGGTGTGTAGCACCCACCCAGTGCGCATCCACAGGCGCATAATACACCCGGTCGGCACTGAAACGGCGCGGCGCGTCGAATGCGCGGCGATAATCCTCTACCGTTCCCTGCGCATACAAGTGTGTCGCGGTACATGCCGCGACACACAAACATAAAAGATTGTATTTCATATTATCATCAAAGATTACTCTATCTCCAATTTCACGGCGCGGCGTATGTCCGTCGGCTTCACGTCCACTACAATGCCGTCCAGCGCCTGGTCGTAACGGGCCTTTACGCGGCGGCCGCCCACCTTCACACGGGCATCGCGGACCACTCCGGGCAGTTCGATACGGTAGCTGCGCCGGGCCGGCTGCCCTTCGTACGAACCCTGTGCGGGTGCAATCGTAACTTCCGTATGCCCGGCCTTGCGGGCATAGGTAAGCGCCGTAGTGGCAAAACGCCCGGTCTCGTAATCCGTGGTCTGTCCGTCGTCCTCATACAGCTGGTATGTATTCTCGCAACCATCGTTTCCGGGATAGCAACGCACCACCAGCGTCTGGAGCGCTACCGAAGCCATGCGCGCCGCATAGGGCTGCATGGGCAAGGGCCATCCGCCCTTCACGAACACGGGCGATTCCTCCAACGGACACGATACCACGGCCGTCTTTCCGCCCTCGTATTTCTTACCGGTAAACAGGCTGTACCAGTCGCAACCGCCCGGAAACCACACGGGTTGCTCCACGGTTTTCGAGTCTCCCCGGCCGGCCTCGGTCACGGGCGCGCCGAGCAACAGGTCGCCGAAGTAGAATTCACCGGCATGCTTGTATGCCTCCTCCTCGTCGGGCTGTTCGATGTAAAGGCCGCGGTTCAGCGGCAACATGTCGGTGTGGCACTGACGGACGCTGCTGTAAATATAAGGCATCAGCTGCGAACGCAGATGGTAAACGCGCCGCATGGCCTTTTCCTCGCGCTCGCCCCACAGCCAGGGCCTCCGGTCCATTTTTTCGCCCACCACCGAATGAATACGCAGCGACGAGTTGAGCAGGCCGAACTGCGTCCAGCGCGTATAAAGTTCGCTGTCCCTGCCGTCATAGAAACCGCCTATGTCGTGGGCCCAGAAAAAGCATCCCGCATTGCCGCTTGTCGTCGTAAGGTCCACCTCGAAGCGAAGCATGTCCCAGTTTCCGACTGCATCGCCCGAGAATTGTATCGGATGACGGTGGTCGCCCCATCCGCCCCAGCGTGCAAAGCCGGCACCGCGCAGGTTTCCGCGCCGGGAATGGTTGAAATAAAGTTCGTTCAGCCAGGGCACATGCTTGGTAGTCGTGCCGCGCACCACGGGATAGGCATAGTCCTGCTGCCAGTCCTGCCACCAGAACGCCACCCCTATCGAATCACCCTCGCCATGGGCATGGTCCAGAAAAGCCTTCATGTAACGGCGGTCTCCGGCGTCGAACACCGGTACGCCTGTACGGTTCGTATCGACACCCAGCGCACGGATAAAGGCCGGATAGGCATCCTCGGTGGGACGCAAGCCGTCGTGCGGATGGTCATTGAGCGTCACGTAAACATGCTGGTCGCGAAATTCCTTGATAAGTCCTGCCGGATCGGGAATGAGTTTGCGGTTCCAGCTGTAACCGGTCCAACCGCGCGTAAAGGCATGGCCCGTCCCCACCTTTCCGTCCTTGCGGTGCCAGTCCATGTCGAATACCAGCACATCGAGCGGGAAATCGTGTTCGCCGTATCCGCGTACAATGTCGCGGTAGTCGTCGGCCGTATACGCCCACCAGCGGCAGTACCACGAACCGTGTACATACTTGCGCGTCATGGGTACCCGTCCGCTCACGGCGGCCAGCGAACGCAAGGCCGCCTTATAGTCTGTTCCGTATACAAAGAGGTAGAGGTCCTGCACATGGCTCCGGTCGCGGGGCTGCAGCCATCCGTTCTTGTAGACATCTTTGCCCGTATCGTTTATCAGGTACCAGCCGTCGCGGCTCAACAGTCCCTCCTCGCGGGGAACGGGTCCGCCCACAGCGTCCAGCGTCACGAGTGCGCCGTGCAGGTTACGCTGCTGCATATCGCTCAGGCACCAGCCTTTTTCTTTTCCGCCCATCTTGAACTTGACGCGCAGGTTGCATTGTCCGAAGGGCATGCCGTCGTTCTCGAACTCCACGCGCATGGCTTCGGTAGAGAACACATACTTCCGGTCTCCCTTCCGTTCCGTCTTTACGTCTACCTCGCCCACCGTACGGTCTACGGCAAACAGCGTGGAGTCGTTCAGGAACTTCGCATCCTTGGCATACTCCATGCGCACCAGGTGGTCCGTAATAAACGTAAATCGGTAATTTCCAACTACAAAAGGATTAGCGGCGAAAGCCATGCAGAGACCTGTCAGCATGAATACGCCGAACAAAAACAGTTTTTTAAACATAGATTATTAGATATAATATGAATCGAACAACAAAGATAAGGAATATAAACGGAAGTACTGTACGGGTATAAATTTAAAATGACGAACCGCCGGTCGAGGTCCGCCGTTACATTTGGAAAAAGAAGCCCGCTATTTCGAAATATCTCCGAGGTTTTTCGAAATAGCGGGTCTCTCGTTTTTTTCTCAGACGCGGTCGAGCGCCTGGGAAAGGTCTGCCAGCAAATCGTCTATGTGTTCCGTACCGATGCTCAGCCTCACTGTGCCCGGTGTAATGCCCTGCTCGGCCAGTTCCTCGGCATTAAGCTGCGAATGGGTGGTCGTGGCAGGATGTATGACGAGCGATTTTACGTCGGCCACATTGGCCAGCAACGAGAACAGCACCAGGCTGTCGATAAAACGGTGCGCCTCGGCCTGACCGCCTCGGATCTCGAACGTAAAGATAGAAGCTCCGCCCTTCGGGAAATACGCCTGGTAGAGCGCATGGTCGGGATGTCCGGGCAGCGAAGGGTGATTGACACGCAACACCTTCGGATGGTTGTTCAGGAAGTCCACTACGCGCAGCGTGTTCTGTACATGCCGCTCCACCCGCAACGAGAGCGTCTCGAGTCCCTGAAGCAGGATAAAGGCGTTGAAGGGACTGATCGTAGCGCCCGTGTCGCGCAACAGGACGGCGCGGATGCGCGTAATGTAGGCGGCCGGGCCGGCTACGTCGATAAAACGGATTCCGTGATAGCAGGGGTCGGGCTCGGTCAGTTGCGGAAAGCGTCCCGATGCCTTCCAGTCGAATGTTCCGCCGTCTACAATCACCCCGCCGAGCGAGGTCCCGTGGCCACCGATGAACTTGGTGGCGGAATGCAGCACGATATCGGCGCCATGCTCCAGGGGGCGTATCAGAAACGGCGTTCCGAACGTGTTGTCCACCAACAGGGGGATACCGTGGCGGTGCGCCAAAGAGGCTATGGCCCGGATGTCGGCCACGTTGGCATTCGGATTCCCCAGTGTCTCGATGTAAACGGCCTTCGTTTCGGGACGGATGGCCTTTTCGAAGTTCTCGATGTTCTCGGGGTCTACGAACGTGGTCGTTATGCCATAGGCCGGCAGGGTATGGGCCAACAGGTTGTAGCTGCCTCCATACAGGGTGCGGGCCGCCACGATGTGGTCTCCCTGGCGCGCGATGTTCTCAATGGCATACGTGATGGCAGCGGCCCCCGAGGCCACGGCCAGGCCGGCCACGCCTCCCTCCAGGGCCGCCACACGTTCTTCGAACACAGCCTGAGTGGAATTGGTCAGACGTCCGTAGATATTACCCGCATCGCGCAGGCCGAAGCGGTCGGCCGCATGGGCCGAGTTACGGAATACGTACGACGTGGTCTGGTAAATGGGCACTGCGCGGGCATCTGTGGCCGGATCGGGCTGTTCCTGTCCTACATGTAACTGCAAGGTTTCAAAATGGTACTTTTTTGTTGACATAATAAATGCTTTTTGTTTCGTTATTCGACTTCGTCATTTTCCTGCAAAGTTAGGTTGTAAGGAAATATCACGCAATACTTCCTGAAATATCGGAAAATAAAACTATATTTGCACTGTCAAACAGAAAAACCAGCGAGTCCGAAATACCCAAAAGGCCGTTGGAGGAAAAATATTCTTTTGCCTATGGACTCTCTCGACAAAACAGATTTGGACATACTCCGTGCCATCCAGCATAACGCACGGCTTACTATCAAGGAACTGGCCGCCCAGGTCCACTTGTCTACCACGCCCGTGTTCGAACGGTTCAAGAAATTGGAACGCGAAGGCTACATCAAGAAATACATAGCCGTACTCGATGCCGAAAAACTGAACCAGGGCTTCGTCGTGTTCTGCAGCATCAAACTGAAACGTATCAACCGGAACATCGCCACGGAGTTTGCCGGTATTATACGCGAGATACCCGAAGTGACCGAGTGCTACAATATTTCGGGCAACTACGACTTCTTGCTCAAGATACATGCGCCGAACATGAAATACTACCAGACATTTATCCTGAACGTGCTGGGAAACATCGAGAGCCTGGGGTCGCTCGAAAGTACTTTCGTCATGGACACCATCAAGCAGGAACACGGCATCCACATCTGACGACGCGTGGCCGACGCACGTCGTCCCGGACGGAACGGCTTCCGGGAATGCGCCCCCAAAATCCGGAGGCCGTCGGAAACCGTACGGACGTTGCGGCTCAGGGCTGCACGGTACGTTCCAGGCAATTGGCGGCCAGCATATCCGCCACCTGCAACAGGCTGACCAGCGGGCTTCGCTCCATGGCCTCGCGGTAGGCATAGCGCGTACTGCTGCCCGTTTCGGTCATCTCGAACATACCCATGTGCCAGCGTATGGCCAGCAATTCGTCCTGGCGCAGTTTCATGAACCAGCCCAGCATAAGGCACGACTTCTCGCCGTGCCCGAAGGGGAAAGCATCGCGTATCTCGTAACCCGGATAAGTCATCCAGCGTCCCTGTTCGTCCTTCTTCCAGCGTTCGGTCTTGTGGTAAAGGTTCACTTTGCACAAGTCGTGGAAAAGCGTGGCAATGGCAATGCTTTCGACCGGGAGTTCTTCGGTAAAGGGGGACCCGCCGCTGCGGACCGCGGGGGCCACCACGTGTTCATAGACGGTCAGGGCCGTCTCGAAAACGTTGAGCGAATGGCGGCAAAGGCCGCCTTCCTCGTTCAGGTGATAGCCCTTCGACGAAGGAGCGACGTAGAAATCGGTCGTTTCGAGATAGGCCAGAAGTTCCTCAAGCCCGTCGCGCGCAATGTACTTGCGGCTGTTTTCCACAAAGCGGGCTTTGTTTTGTTCCATTTGTTCAAGTGTCATACAAAAGGTCTTTTAAAGATTCTACAAACATCGATTGGAGCGGCCGGAAGACGGACGGAATGCGTCACTGATCCGAGGTGGCACGCACCGACAGGTAGGCATGGAAATGTGTCTGCCCGTCGATGGGTGTCAGGGGCAAGACACCGCCCGCCAGGTGCGTCCCGTCATGAAGCAACGGGCCATCCGCCCCGCGGCGTGCCGACCTTTCGGCCAACAGGCGGCTGTCTGCATCGAAATCCAGCCCGAACCACCCCTCGCAGTCCGGTGCCAGACGGCGCGAGAGGCTCAGCGCCACATGTCCCATGGTGCGACGCAGGTTCAGCTCCACACACGGATGGACGCACAGCCCGCGCGCTGTACGGCATACCATCATGTCGACGCCCAGCGGCCCGGCATACGAACGGGCCACACGTTCGGCTAAATAGGTTTCGAGCAACTGACGGAGATACGCAGGCAAACCGGACGGCAAGCCGGCGAACAAAAACGCCGAAAGACGCTCCTGCGAGGCAAGACGGTTGCCGCGGTAAGCACCGAGTTCCGTCTCGAAGAGCGAAAGTCCCTCGTACCGGACCCCTCCCCGGCCATCGGTTTCGAATTCCAGGGCAAAGTTATGCACCGTGTCGTACCAGGGTTCGACCGCCACGCCGCCTTGGCGGCCGATGACGCGCTGCGCCCATCCCGCCAGCGCTTCGGTCCACACACCCGAAGCCCGCCGGAGTCCGCGGCCGCTCCCCGACCACGGTGCCTTGAGTACCGTCTGCGGATGCTGCTCCACGCTACGGCGTACGGCCTCGATGTCCGTACACCACGCCGAGCGGCCGCACAACACGGCATCCCAGCCATCGGCCGCGGCGTGCCGGCGCAACGTATCCAGCATACGGACGGCCTCGCGGCGCGAGGACAGGCGACGCACTTCCGACAATGCGCCGGCACCGGGCAACAGCGCCTCGTCCACACCCCGGCGGCGCAGGTCGGCACACAGTGCGGCATCCCAGCCCCAGGGAGACACCCCCGTAAGCGGAGGCAGCGGAGACGGACCGAACAGGGGACTTACGCCCGGCAACAAAGACGCGTAGCGGGCATACCAGCGCCGTAATTCACCGGAAGCCCCGAGCTGCACGCAGGCATCTCCGCCTGCATACCACAGCGGCAGGGCCGACAAGTCAGCCGCCAGGCCGCGCGCCGCCTTGCCGGGATGATAGGTCGGCAGGCCGTTGGCCAGCGCCTCGTCGTGAGCCGGATTGAAGCAAGAATAAATCATAGGCTTGCTTTAAGAAAAACCTCCCCGATTTTTCAAAAAACCAGGGAGGTATTTTTTACGGGGTCCGTCCGGTTATTGTCCGGCAGAAGCCAGCAGTTGTTCCACACGCTGCTCGTTCGCCTCACTCAGGTCCATAAACTTGACCAATGCCTTGCGGGCCGCACCCGACACGGAGGCCGGTCCGGCCGAAAGAGCCGCTACGGCCTGGTCGAGAAACTCTTCTTCGGAACGCGGACTGCACTCGCGGCCCGCGACAAACAGGCGCGCGAGCAATAGATAGCCGCATACCTGGAACCACTCGCCCTCGGAAACTATCCACTCGAAGGCCTTTTCCGAAGCATAGGGCAGGCGCGCAAACAAGTGCTGCACGGCGCACTCGGCCTCTTCGGGGTAGTGCATCTGCTCTACCCATATCTCGGCCAGTTCGGGGCAGAAGGTATCGACCGGTTGCAACAGCGTAGCCAATATGCGGCACTCGCGGATGTCTTCCTTCCAGAGGGCCTGGGCCAACGCATGGTCGGGCTGCATGGCGGCGGCCATCTCGCGCAGACGGGGAAGTTCGACACCGAAATTCACCCGGTAGCCCACTCCTTTATCGCGCATCGACTGGCTGACGACACCGTTCATGAGCGAACGGAAACGGAGTTTCAACTCCTTGACGCATTCGTGTACGTTTTCCATCCGCCCGTTATTCGTTTACATAAGGCAAGGTGGCGTAATCGCGGCTGTAACGGAGCATCTGTTCCTCATAGCTCTCATCGTACGACACGGTCACATCCGTAATGTTGCCGTTGGCATCGGTCACAGCCTTGTACACCGGATTGATAAAACCTTTGTAGGGCGAGAGATGGAGTTTCTCGTAACGCGCCAGAATCTCCTTGTGCAAGCCGGCATCTACCTTGACGCCGTAGTTCTCTACCAACTGACGGGCCGCCTCGTAGTCGCCCTCGCTCTTGATACGCTGCACCTCGGCCAGCAGACGTCCGAAGAGCGTGCGCAGTTTGGCGTAGTCGTTCACACGGACATAGGTCTTGCCGTCCACACGGGCCAGTTCCACCACATTTTCGGCCTTGCCCTGCTCATAAACCCAGTGGGCGATGAGCGAACGGTTACGCATGTGGGCCTCTTCGATGGTGTTTCCGGGTTTGATACGCACCAGTTGCGTCATGAGTCCGTTCATCAGGTAATGGTAATACTGTGCCTTGTAAGCATCGGTATCGGGTGTGAGTCCCAGTTCCACCAGTTTTTCGTCGGCTAAGTAATAGAGTCCGAACAGGTCGGCACGGGCCTCTTCGATCGTCGAGCCATAAGCCTTCAGCGTGTCGGGGTCGACTCCCGGAAGGAGTTTGCCGCTACCGTGGCCCAGGCACTCGTGCAAATCGGTGTGCAGGTCGTCGCAACGGTCGCCGTAGGTATCTATCAGCCGACGCGTCTCGTCGTCGATGACGAACTCCTGTTCCATGCCGCTTCCGTGCGAAGCCTTATTATAAGCGTCGGTCAGGTTGCCGATGGTCACACTTTTCGAACCATATTCCTTGCGAATCCAGTTGGAGTTGGGCAAATTGATGCCGATAGCCGTGGAAGGATACAAATCGCCGCCCAGG